>CALRZA010000018.1:0-13729 GCA_943372535.1 Auritidibacter sp. Marseille-P8566 | reverse complement strand
GAGGTCACGCGGGCGTCGGCACGAGGCCGAGCGCGAGCGCCGTGCGGGTGCGACGGATCGCGACGAGAGCTCCCACGACGCTGACGACGCCGAAGCCGAGCAGCACGAGGGCCGAGCTCACGACGCCGCCGACGTCGCCGCCCGAGATGATGCCCTGCATTCCATTGACCGCGTAGGTGAGCGGAAGGAACGGGCTCACAAGCTGGAACGGCGTCGAGAGCAGCTCGATCGGGTAGATCCCGCCGGTCGACGTGACCTGCACCGCGAGCAGGAAGAGCGAGACGACGAGGCCGCCGCGCCCGAGACCGATCGTCAGCAGATAGTGGAAGGCCGTGAAGGCAAGGGCCATGAGCACGGCGAAGCCGAGCGTGGCCGGCAGCAGGCTCCATGCGACTCCGAGCGCGCCATGCATGAGAGCGACGAGGAGCACCGCCTGAGCCGTCGTCACGACGCTCGCCCGCACGATCGCGGAGGCGACGAGGCGCCCGTTGCGCGCGGTGGAGGTGAGCGCGCGCCGGGTGACCGGGCGCATGACGAGGAACACGGCGAGCGCTCCGATCCAGAGGCCGAGCGGCACGACGAACGTGGCGACGAGCTGGCCGACCTCCGAGACCGCGTTCTCGGTGGTGACGGTGAGCCCCACGGGGTCGGAGGCGACCTCGGCGGAGGCGGCCGCGGCATCCGCATCGGCACCACCGAGTTCGTCGGCGCCGGACTGCAGACCTGTCGCGAGCTCGGAAGCGCCGCCCGCGAGCTGGTTCGCGCCGTCGACGAGCGCCGGTCCGTTCGAGGCGAGCAGCCAGGCGCCGTCGGCGCTCTGGCCGATGCCGGACTGGATGCCCGCGATGCCGCTCGAGGCCTGCGCCGTGAGGGTGCCGCCCCCCGCCGCCGTCTGGGCGAGTCCGTCGACGACCGCCTGGAGCGTGCCCTTGAGCACGGGATCGGTGACCTGCGCCTGCAGCCCGCCGTTGATCGACGACAGCGTGCTCGACAGCTGGCTCACCCCGCCGGTGTAACTCGCGATGCCCCCGGTCAGACCGCTGAGGCCGCTCGCGCCGCTTTCGAGCTGTGACAGCCCCGACGCGAGCGAGGTGACCCCGTCGGTGTACTCGTCGAGGCCCGACGTGAGCGAGGTCGCTCCGTTGGCAAGATCGGTCGCCCCGGTCGCCGCTGCGGTGAGAGAGGTGCCGAGGTCGCCGAGCGAGGCGTAGATGCCGCCGATGTACTGCGCGGTGATCGCCTTGCCGAAGGTGTCGGTCATCGTCTGGCCGACGACCTGCGCGACCGACCCCGTGAGGTAGGCGTGCGAGTCGTCGGTGCGGATCGAGATGTCGGCCTTCTGCGGGTCATCGCTCGAGAGCGAGAGGATCGAGTCGGAGAAGTTCGACGGCACCGTGAGCACCGCGTAGACCGTGCCCGAGGCCAGGAGCGCCTCGGCGTCGTCGGCGTTGGTGATCGTCCAGTCGAAGCATTCCGACCCCGTCAGTTCGGTCACGAGCTGACGGCCGGCAAAGACGTTGGTCTCGGTGCCGTCGTCGTTGGTGATCGTCTGGAGGGCATCCTCGTTGACGATCGCGACCGGGATCGAGTCGAGCGCGTCGTCGCCCTGGCCAATGGCGCCGACGAACAGGCCGGCGAACGCGAGCGGCACCAAGACGACGGCTGCGAGGCCGACGGCCATGCGGGTGCGAATGCTGCGGGAGGTCATCAGGAGCGTCCTTCCAGGGCGAGGGCGTAGAGGTCGATCTCGATCACCGGCCGATCACCGGCGGTGGTCAGGGAGCTGGCGCGCGCCGGCACGGGCGTGCCGATCACGAGGGTCGTCTCCGCGGGGGCGAGGGCGCGCAGGGCGGCGACGAACGCCTCCTCGTCTTCGGGGTTGGCGAAGGGGTCGAGCTGGTCGAGCATGACCACGGGCGTGCGCTCGGCTAGGGCGACCGTCGCGAGGGCCACGGCCCTCTCGAGCTGCGGCAGCGAGAGCAGCGTGCTCTGCGCGGTGATCTCGACGCACTCCCGGCCCGTCGCCTGACGCAGCGCGCCGTTCGCGCGCACGAGCCAGCGCATGCTCGCCCGGCGCGTCGTGAGGGCGCGGTACCACGGCAGCGTCATCTCGAGGCGCTCCGTGAGCAGCTCGCCCACCGTCACGCTCGTCTCCGAGCGCTGCGAGCCGCCGACATCGGCGAGCGCGACGAGTGAGCGCACCGTCGCCGCCTCGGAGGGCAGCGGATGCCCGGCGACCTGCGCGCGCCCCGACACGGGATCGAGGCGGCCCGCGAGCGTCGCGGCCACGAGCCGTCGATCGAGCGGATCCCCGCTCGCGACGACGATCGCGCCGACGGGCACCGCGAGCGAGAGCGGACCGACCTCGTGGTCACGGGAGCCCGCGACGAGGTACTCGGCGCTGAGCGCGAGGTCGCCCTCCGCGCTCGCCCAGTCCACGGCGTGGCGGTGCTCGCGCAGCTGCTCGCCCTCGATGTCGACGTTGGGCAGCAGGCGACCGAGCCACGCGGGCATCCACCAGGCGGCGCGCCCGAAGAGGGTCATGAGGGCGGGCACGAGCGTCATGCGCACGAGGAACGCGTCGAAGGCGATGCCGACGGCGAGGCCGAGCGCGATGGGCTTGATGACGCCGCTGCCCTCCGGCACGAAGGCGAAGAAGACGAAGAACATGATGAGCGCGGCGGCCGTGACGACGCGGGCGCCGTTGGCGAACCCGCGACTGACCGCGTACTTCGCGTCACCGGTGCGCACGTACTCCTCGCGCATGCCCGAGACGAGGAACACCTCGTAGTCCATCGCGAGGCCGAAGAGCACGGCCATGAGGATGATCGGCATGAAGCTGAGGATCGGCCCCGGCGTCTCGACGTGCAGCAGCTCGCTGAGCCAGCCCCACTGGAACACCGCGACGACCACGCCGAAGGAGGCGACGACCGAGAGGAGGAATCCGAGGGCGGCCTTGATCGGCACGAGCACCGAGCGGAACACCATCATCAGCAGGATCACCGAGAGCCCGACGACGATGACGCCGAAGGGGATGAGGGCGTCGGTCAGGCGGTTCGAGATGTCGATGCTCACCGCCGTCGTGCCGGTGACCGAGATCGGGGTGTCGTAGCGGGCCTCGATCGCGGGAGCGAGCTCGCGGATCTGCTGCACGAGCTCCTTGGTCTCGAGCGAGTCGGGCGCCGTCGTCGGGGTGACCTGAATGATCGCGGTGTCGAGGCCCTCGTCAGGGAAGCCCTGCGAGACGTAGTCGACGCCGTCGAGGGCGCGCAGGTCGGACGCGATGCTCTCGAGGTCGTCGAGGATGTCGATCGTCTGGGTGATGTCGACCGCGATCACGAGCGGACCGTTGTAGCCCGGGCCGAAGCCGTCGGTGATGAGGTCGTAGGCCTGACGCTGAGTCGAGGCGACGGGCTCCGACCCGCCGTCGGGCAGGTTGAGGTCGAGGCTCAGGGCCGGGATGGCGAGAGTGCCGAGCAGGGCGACGACACCGACGGTCGCGAGAATCGGGCGCTTCATGACGCCCTGCACCCAGCGCAGACCCATCGGTCGCGCGGTGCTGTCCTCCTGTGCGCGCTTCCACGCCCGACTTCCCTCCTTGGGGATGAGGCGGTGCTTCGCGAGGCCGAGGAACGCCGGCAGCAGCGTGACCGCGACGCCGATCGCGAGCAGCACGGCGACGGCCGCGCCGACCCCCATGACGCTCAGGAAGGGGATGCCCACGACGAGCAGTCCGAGAAGCGCGATGATCACGGTGACCCCGGCGAACACGACGGCACTGCCCGCGGTGCCGACCGACATCGCGGCGGACTCCTCGGGATCCTCCCCGCGCGCCAGTTGGCTGCGATGACGAGACAGGATGAAGAGGGCGTAGTCGATGCCGACTGCGAGACCGATCATGAGGGCGAGCAGCGGCGCGGAGCTCGAGACCGTGGTGAAGGCCGAGAGCATCATGATCGCGCCCATGACGATGCCGACGCCGACAAGGGCCGAGATGAGGGGCATGCCGGCGGCGAGCAGCGATCCGAACGTGATCACGAGCACGACCGCGGCGAAGATGAGGCCGAAGACCTCGGTGACGGTGAGGCCCACGGTGTTGTCCTGCAGCACCTGACCGCCGAACTCGACCTGCAGTCCGGCCTCCTCGCCGATGGATGCTGTGTCGAGCAGCTCGGCGATCGTCGCGTCGGTCACGTCGCGCGACGGCCCGTCGAACTGCACGCGGATGAGCGCCATCGACTCGTCGTCGGTGATCGCCCGTCCCGCGTACTCCCTGAAGGGGCTCAGCGCCGAGTCGATCCCGTCGATGCGGTCGATCGCGCTGACCATCTGCTCGATCGTCGCCTCGCTGTCGGCGACGGACGCTCCATCGGGAGCCACGACGACGGCGGTCGCACTCGCCCCGGCAACCGAGGGGAAGACGGCCTCGAGGCGGTCGAGAGCTTCCTGCGACTCGGTGCCCGGGATCGCGAACGACTCCTGGGACTGGCCTCCGAGGCCGACTCCGAGACCGAGCGTCGTGGCGAGCAGCAGCACCCAGACGCCGATGACGCGCCACGGGCGCCGGTACGAGAAACGGCCGAGTCGATAGAGCAGTGTTGCCACGTTAACCCCAGGGTGGTCGCCTGCCGCGAGGCAGGATCTAGCGGATACGAACGGGGGCGAGAAGCTCCCCCATGATCGAGAGGAGAGCGACCCTGGTCTCCTCGCGGGTGCCGACCATCAGGCCGAGCGACTGTGCGGTGCACAGCATGTAGGCGGCACCGCCGAGGGCGATGCCGAAGCGCATCTTCTCCTCGGCGGTGGCGGCGTTGGCGGCGAAGAACGCGGCGATGCGCTCCACGAGCGCGTTCGCGCGATCGATGACGGGCACGTCGACGAGCGACGGACCCTGATTGATGAACAGGTGCACTTCGAGGCGGTGGTCGAGCAGGAGGTCGACGAACTGCTCGAGGAAGGCCCGGCGGCCGTTGTCGTCGAGCACCCCGAGCTCGCGTTCGACCAGGATCTGCTCCATGCGCGCGAGCGCCGGGCCGATCGCGGCCTCGAGCACGGCCTCCTTCGAGGCGAAGTGGTAGAGCACGCTCGACTTCGAGAGTCCGGCGAGCTCGGCCAAGCGCTGCAGAGAGGTCGCCGCGTACCCCGCGGTGGCGAACTCGGCCAGCGCGATCAGGCGCAGGTCCTCTTGGCTTGACATGGCATCCACGCTAGCTGACCGATCGGTCAGATTCCTGTCCGATCGGTCAGTTCGGGGTGAACTCTCAGAGAACGGTCAGTCGCGGCGGCGGTGTCAATGGGGTGTGACTCTTCCCCGTCGCGGGGTAGCGTGGAGTCACGGCTTTGGAGGCACCATGCGCAGATTCCTGTTCAACACGAGCGTCATCAGTTCGCTGTTCGGCGTCATCGGAGTCGTTCAGTCGACCCGCCGCGGCCCCCGCGACTGGCGCCTCGTGCTGGCCTGGATCAGCTGGGGACTCACCGTCGCGATCGCGGTCGGCACTGTGATCAAGGCCCAGGAAGACAACGAGCTGGAGGACTGACATGTACGGACCCGGATTCGACGGCCTGCCCTTCGGGCACCTGATCGTCACCATCATCGGAGGATTCGTCTGGCTGATCGCCCTCGCGATCACGATCGCCGTGCTCTTCCTCTTCATCCGCTTCCTGCTCGTCGCCACGAAGGCGGCTCAGGTCTACGTCGCGCGCAATGCCCCCGTCGAGCCGGCGGCCGCGAAGACCGCCTCGGCCGCGCCGGCACCGACGACCCCGGCCGCGACGAAGCCCCGCACGCCGAAGGCGCCGCCCGCTAGCTGAGGAAGCCGCGCAGCAGCGAAGCCGATCCGGCGAGGTGCTCGCGCATCGCCGTCTCCGCCCGCTCGGCGTTGCCGGTGAGGATCGCCACCACGATGTCCTCATGCTGCTGGTTCGAATGCGCGATGTTGCGCGACAGCAGGGGGATGCCGTCGAGAAGCCGGTTCACGTGGGTGCGGTTGTCGGCGAGCAGCGAGACGAGCGACGGCACCCCGACCACCTCGGCGATCGTCAGGTGCAGTCTCGAATCGAAACGCCGGTAGTCATCGACGGATGCCCCGGCCGTCTCCCGCAGGCGCGTCCAGAGCAGCTCGCGGTCCCCCGCACTCAGCTCCCGGACCGCCGCGGCGCGGGCCGCCCCCACCTCGAGGATCTCGCGCAGCCCGAGCACGTCGTCGATCTCCGCGGGGTCGAGCGCGACCGTCTCACCGGTGGGAGACGCGGGCAGGGGGTCGCTCACGAAGGTGCCTCCGTAGCGGCCGCGCCGTGAGACGAGGTAACCGGCATCCGACAGCGACCGGATCGCCTCGCGCACCGTGTCGCGACTCACGCTGAAGCGCGCCGCGAGATCCCGTTCCGACGGCAGCGGTTCCCCCGGATGCACGATGCCCAGACGGATCGTCTGGAGCAGCCGGGCGACGGTGTCCTCGAACGAGTTGCCCGTGCGCACGGGGCGGAAGAGAACCTCATCCGCGAGATTCTCGAACCCCTCCCCCGTCGACGACATGCCTACAGCGGCGTGACGTAGGCCGAGCTGATGCCGCCGTCGACGAGGAACGTCGAGGCGGTGATGAACGAGGCGTCGTCGCTCGCGAGGAACGCGACGGCTGCCGCGAGCTCCTCCGGCTCGGCGAAGCGGCCCTTGGGGATGTGCACGAGGCGCCGCTGCGCCCGCTCGGGGTCCTTCGCGAAGAGCTCCTGCAGCAGCGGAGTGTTGACCGGGCCGGGGCAGAGGGCGTTGACGCGGATGCCCTGGCGCGCGAACTGCACCCCGAGCTCCTTGGTCATCGCCAGCACGCCGCCCTTCGACGCGGTGTAGGAGATCTGCGAGGTCGCCGATCCCATGACCGCGACGAACGAGGCCGTGTTGATGATCGATCCGGACTGCTGGGCGACCATGTGGCGCAGGGCGGCCCGCGAGCAGAGGTAGACGCTCTTGAGGTTGACGTCTTGCACCTTGTTCCACGCGGGAAGCTCGGTCGTCTCGATCGAGTCGTCGTCGGGCGGCGAGATGCCCGCGTTGTTGAACGCGATGTCGACGGAGCCGTAGGTGGAGGCCGCGGTGTCGAACAGGTGGTTGACCTGATCCTCGTCGGTGACATCCACCTGCACGAAGAGTCCGCCCACCTCGGCGGCCGCCTTCTCGCCGGTCTCGACGTTGAAGTCGCCGATGACGACAGTCGCGCCCTCGGCGGCGAACCGGCGTGCGGTCGCCAGGCCGATGCCGCTCGCGCCGCCGGTGATGACGGCGACCTTGCCGGCGAGGCGCTGCGTGAGGTCGATCTTGGTGATGGCCACGGTGGTTCCTTCGTCTAGTCGGTGGAGATGAACACGTTCTTGGTCTCGGTGAAGGCGTTCACCGCATCCGGTCCGAGCTCGCGCCCGAGTCCCGACTGCTTGAAGCCACCGAAGGGGGTGGAGTACCGCACGCTCGAGTGCGAGTTCACCGAGAGGTTGCCGCTCTCGACCCCGCGGGCGACGCGGATCGCGCGCCCGACATCCCGGGTCCAGATCGAGCCGGAGAGCCCATAGATGCTCGAGTTCGCGAGGGCGATCGCGTCGGCCTCGTCGTCGAACGGCAGCACCGCGACGACCGGTCCGAAGATCTCGTCCGTCACGACACGGTCGGTGCGGGATGCCGGCGTGAGCACCGTCGGAGCAAACCAGTACCCGGGGCCGTCAGGGGCACTGCCGCGGAAGGCCACCGGCGAGCCCTCGGGCACGAACGACGACACCGAGTCGAAGTGCGCCTTCGACACGAGCGGACCCATCTCGGTCTCCGGGTCGCCCGGGGCACCGACCTTGACGCCCTTGACCGCCGGCTCGAGGTGCTCCATGAACCGGTCGTAGACCGAGCGCTCGACGAGGATGCGGCTGCGGGCGCAGCAGTCCTGGCCCGCGTTCTCGAACACGGAGTAGGGCGCGGTCGCGGCCGCCTTCTCCAGGTCGGAGTCGGCGAAGACGATGTTCGCGCTCTTGCCACCGAGCTCGAGCGTGACCGCCTTGACGTTCGCCGCGCAGCCGGCCATGACCTGCTTGCCGACCTCGGTGGAGCCCGTGAAGACGATCTTGCGCACGCTCTCGTGGGTCACGAACCGCTCGCCGACGACGCTGCCCTTTCCGGGCAGCACCTGGAACAGACCGTCGGGCAGTCCGGCCTCGAGGCCGAGTTCGGCGAGACGCATGGCAGTCAGCGGGGTCCACTCGGCGGGCTTGAGCACGACCGCGTTGCCCGCGGCGAGCGCGGGGGCGAAGCCCCAGCTCGCGATCGTCATCGGGAAGTTCCACGGCACGATCACTCCGACGACGCCGATCGGCTCGAGGAAGGTGACGTCGAGGCCGCCCGCGACCGGGATCTGTTGCCCGATCAGGCGCTCGGGCGCGGCCGAGTAGTAGGTGAGCACGTCGCGCACGTGCCCGGCCTCCCACCGTGCCTGGGTGATGGGATGCCCGGAGTTGACCACCTCGAGCGCGGCGAGCTCCTCGATGTGATCGCCGACCACGGTCGCGAAGTCGCGCAGGGCCTGCGCTCGGGCGGCGGGAGCGAGGGCGGCCCAGCGGGCCTGCGCGGTGACCGCTCGGGCGACCGCGTCATCCACCTCGTGGAGGCTCGACTGGGCGACCGTCTGGAACGGCTGGCCGTCGGCGGGGTTGATCAGGGTGGTGGTGCCGGCCTCAGCCACGGCGGTACTCCTTCGCTGCGTCGACGAGACCCGCGAAGAGACGGGCGTCTTCGGCGGCGTCCTCCTCGGGATGCCACTGCACGGCCACCCCGAACGGCACGGTCGGCAGCTCGACGGCCTGGATGACGCCGTCGTCGCTGCGGGCCGTCACGACGAGCCCCGGCGCGACCTCGTCGATCGCCTGGTGGTGGTAGCTCTTGACCGCGATCTCGCCGCCGATCAGACCGGCGAGCGTGGTGCCCGAGTCCACGGCGACCGCGTTCTCGGCGAACACGCCGTTGCCGAGGTTGTAGCGCGTCGTGCCGATCACGTCGGGCAGGTGCTGGATGAGCGTGCCCCCGAGGGCGACATTGAGGATCTGCGCGCCCCGGCAGATGCCGAGGAACGGCAGCCCGCGCTCGATCGCGGCAGCGAGCAGCGCGTCCTCCCACGCATCGCGGTCGCGGCGCGGGGCGTCGGTGGTGGGATGCGGCTCCTGGCCGTAGCGCGCCGGGTCGACGTCCTTGCCGCCGGCGATGATGAGGCCGTCGAGGCGCTCGATGACGGAGGCCGCGATCTCGGCATCCACCGGCTGGGGCGGCAGCAGGATCGCGACGCCGCCCGCCCGGTTCACGGCCTCGAAGTAGACCTTCGGCAGGAAGCTCGCGGGGACGTCCCACACCCCGGTCTGCGCCTGCTCGAGGTAGGTGGTGATGCCGATGAGCGGCTTCGCGCCGGACGACTCAGAAGCGCTCAAAGCCACGCACCCGCTCCCAGTCGGTGATCGCGGCGTCGTATGCGGCCTGCTCGATGCGCGCGTTGTTGAGGTAGTGCGCCACGACATCCTCACCAAAGGCGTCGACGGCGATCTCGCTGCCCTGGAACAGCGCCGCAGCCTCGCGCAACGACGACGGCACGCGCGGCGCGTCGGAGACGTAGGCGTTGCCCTCGAAGATCGGCTCGAGCTCCAGCTTGTGCTCGATGCCGTAGAGCCCGCCCGCGATGAGGGCGGCGACCGCGAGGTACTGGTTCACGTCGCCACCGGGCACGCGGTTCTCGACCCGCAGCGAGTGGCCGTGGCCGACGACGCGCAGGGCGCACGTGCGATTGTCGAGGCCCCACGCCACCGCGGTGGGCGCGAAGCTGCCCTCGACGTAGCGCTTGTACGAATTGATGTTGGGGGCCAGGAACAGCGCGAACTCGCGCATCGTGGCGAGCTGCCCCGCGATCCAGTGCTCCATGAGCTTGGAGAAGCCGTAGGGGCGATCCTTGTCCGCCATCACCGGCGTGCCGTCCGTGCCGCGCACCGACAGGTGGATGTGGCACGAGTTGCCCTCGCGCTCGTTGTACTTGGCCAT
This sequence comes from Auritidibacter sp. Marseille-P8566, assembly GCA_943372535.1. Taxonomy (GTDB): domain Bacteria; phylum Actinomycetota; class Actinomycetes; order Actinomycetales; family Microbacteriaceae; genus Rhodoglobus. The sequence continues at coordinate 3,678 of CALRZA010000018.1, read as the reverse complement.
GAAGGTCAGGCTCTTGCCGTGCTGGTCGGCGATCTCCTTCGCCCCGTTCTTGTAGACGGAGTGGTTGTCGCACGTGCCCAGCGCGTCGGTGTAGCGGAAGGCGATCTCCTGCTGGCCGAGGTTGCACTCGCCCTTGACCCCTTCGCAGTACATGCCGGCGCCATCCATGCCGTTGCGGATCTCGCGCAGCAACGGCTCCATGCGGCTGGACGCGAGCAGCGCGTAGTCGATGTTGTAGTCGCTGGCCGGGTAGAGGTCGGTGTACTTCTTCTTCCAGGCGTCACGAAAGCTGTCTTCGAAGACGATGAACTCGAGCTCGGTACCGACGAACGCGTCGAGCCCCTTCTCCTTGAGACGGGCGAGCTGGCGCTTGAGCACCTGCCGGGGGTCGGGGTTCACAGGCGTGCCGTCGAGCCACGTCAGGTCGGCCGTCACGAGCGCCGTGCCGGGCAGCCAGGGGATGAGGCGCAGCGTGTCGAGATCCGGCATCATCGCCATGTCGCCGTAGCCGCGCTCCCAGGAGCTGATGGCGTAGCCGGAGACGGTGTTCATCTCGACATCCACGGCGAGCAGGTAGTTGCAGCACTCGGCGCCGTGCTCGGCCAGCTCCTCGAGGAACAGCCGTGCCGACGCCCGCTTGCCCACGAGCCGGCCCTGCATGTCGGTAAAGGCGATGATGACCGTGTCGATCTCCTTCGCCGCCACCAGCGCGGTCAACTCGGGCACCGTGAGATTGCCGGTGCGCGTTGCGCTGCTCGATGCCGCCACTGTGACTCCTCCTCGAGTGCGCCGGTGGTGTCGCACATTCCAACCAATACTCCCGCACGACCGCCGGGATGCTGGGGCTACCGTAACGCGGAATTTACCTCCAAAGGTAGACACCGAGTACCAATAACCGACAAACTCATGGGAATTCCGCAGGCAATGGTGCCTGCAATGACGCACTGCTTCATGGAGGACGAATGACTGAGAAGAAGGCCACCTCGGTGTCCGGGGTCACCTACACCAAGGCCGGCGAGGGCTACTTCGAGAAACGGAAGCTGCGGCGATCCGCCGGCGTCTGGGGCCTCTGGGGTCTTGCGGTCGCGGCCGTCATCTCCGGCGACTTCTCGGGATGGAACTTCGGAATCGACTTCGCCGGTTTCGGCGGCATGGTCATCGCCTTCATCATCCTGGTCGTGATGTACTACGGACTCATCTTCTCGATCGGAGAGATGGCCTCGGCTCAGCCGCATACCGGCGGCGCCTACTCCTTCGCCCGTTCGGCGATGGGCCCCTGGGGCGGTTTCGTCACGGGTCTCGCCGAGACGATCGAGTACGTCGCGACCACGGCGGTCGTCGTCTACTTCTCGGCGGCTTACGCCGATGCGGTGACGACCGGCCTGCTCAACTTCTCGATGCCGTCGTGGGTGTGGTGGATCATCCTCTACGCCGTGTTCATCCTGCTCAACGCCGCAGGTGCCGCGCTCTCGTTCCGTTTCGCGATCGTCGTCTCGATCATCTCGATCGCGATCCTGCTGGTGTTCTCGGTCATGGCGGCGTTCTCGGGGCTCTTCAGCATCGACAACCTCTTCAACATCGAGCCGACCGAGGGCAACTCGTCCTTCCTCCCCTACGGCATCGTGCCGATCCTGTTCGCGCTGCCCTACGCGATGTGGTTCTTCCTCGGCATCGAGGAGCTGCCGCTCGCGGCGGAGGAGTCGAAGAACCCGGTCCGCGACATCCCGAAGGCCGGACTCATCGCGCGCGCGACGCTCATCATCACGGGTGTTCTCGTGCTCGTCCTCAACACGGGTGTCGTCGGCGCCGAGCAGATCCGCCTGTCGGGTGAGCCGCTTCTCGACGGCTTCCGCGCGATGGTCGGCGACCAAGCGGCGGCCGCTCTCGCCCTGTTCGCGCTGATCGGTCTGCTCGCCTCGCTGCAGGGCATCATGTTCGCCTACGGACGCAACATGTACTCGCTGTCGCGCGCCGGGTACTACCCGAAGTTCCTCTCTCTCACGGGCAAGCGCGAGACCCCCGCGATCGCTCTTCTGGTCGGTGCCCTCATCGGCTTCGTGGCCCTTGTGGCCGTCGATGCCCTCGGAGGCACCGGTGGAGTCGCGGGCGCGATCGTGCTCAACATCGCGATCTGGGGTGCGGTGATCGCGTACACGCTGCAGATGGTGTCGTACGTGATCCTGCGCAAGAAGTTCCCGAACGCGAACCGTCCGTACAAGAGCCCGTGGGGCATCCCCGGAGCGGTGATCGCCGCGGTGATCTCGGTTCTCGTCTTCTTCGGGTTCTTCATCAACGAGCCCGCCCGCCCGGCGATCCTGGCGATCATCGCGGTCTACGCCGTGATGCTCATCATCTTCGCCCTGTGGGGTCGCAAGCGCCTCGTGCTCTCGCCCGAGGAGGAGTACGCCCTGTCGGGTGGCCTGCACGGCGACCCGCAGAAGGAGGGCTACGACGCCATGGAGTCGGAGATGTTCGACGACAAGAAGTAGCTTTGCTCGGCTGACACGGGAGCCCTGGTCGTTCGCGACCGGGGCTTCTGTGTTGTCACGGCACCGTGCTGTCGTGGGACTTTCGCCCCCAGTGCCGTGAGGGTCGAAAGGGGATGCTGGGGGCATGCATGTCGATGCGATCCTCGAGATCCTCCACCTCATCGCCGCCGTCGTCTTCGTGAGCCCGATGGTGGTCTACCCGTTCGTCGGGATGGCCGCCCTGAGAGCCGGCAATTCCGCGGGGGCCGCGAGCGCCGCTCGCTCGACACGGCTCATGGGGCTGCTCGCGCTGAGCGTCGTCGTCTTCGGATCGCTCGCGGTGGCGGGGGCCGACCCCGACCGCCTCACCTTTCTGACGCCGTGGCTGCTCGTCTCGCTCATCGCCTACGTCCTGTCGGTGGGGGTGGCCGTCGGCGTCGTCACCCCGGCCCTGGTCGCCGGGGGTCGCGCCCCGGATCGCGTGGGTCCGCGGGCTACCGCTCTCGCGGGGGCGATCGCCGTCGTGGTGCTCACCCTCGTGGTGACCGTGCTCATGGTGTGGCAGCCGACGGGCTAGCGGCCGACGTCAGGGCGGTTGGGACCTTGGGCCCTGTGGCCTGAGGCGGGCATCCGCCAGTCTGAGCGCATGAAAGATCTCTTCGAAGTTCTGCACATCGTCTCCGCCGTCTTCCTGATCGGCCCGCTCGCGATCCTGCCGATGACGGCGCTGCGAGCCCTGCGCGATGGTCAGGGCACGCTCGTGCGCTACCTCGCCCGCACCACGGCGATCGTCGCCTGGCTGTCGCTGCTCGTGGCCGTCTTCGGGTTCGGCCTCATGGCGTTCGAGGAGGACCTGACCTTCACGACGCCGTGGTTCCTCGCGTCGATCATCGTCTACTCGCTCGCGATCACGATCGCGCTGTCGTTCGTCGTGCCGCTGCTCAACAAGGCCGCGGGGCAGCTGGGCGACGGCAAGCTCGCGATGGACTACCGCACCACCGCCGTGCTCTCCGGCCTCACCACGCTGCTGCTCATCGTCGTCGCGGTGCTGATGGTGTGGCGCCCCGGCACCTGATCGTCTAGAAGAACGTTCGCACGAGGTCGACCACGAGAGGGTCGGCCTCGTCGGCGTCGGCGACCACCGGGATCAGCCGCCATTTGTCGAGGGCCGTGCACGGGTGCGAGAGCCCCAGCCGCAGCACCTCGCCGA
>CALRZA010000017.1:0-13847 GCA_943372535.1 Auritidibacter sp. Marseille-P8566 | reverse complement strand
GGCGAGGGCCGCAACGGCCAGCAGCCGCGCATCGACCTCCCCGACGCCGATGGCGAGCGCGGCGGTCGCAACCGCTACCGTGACCGCAAGCGCGGCCGCGGCCCGCTCGGCGACGACTTCGAGCCCGAGATCACCGAGGATGACGTGCTCATCCCCGTCGCGGGCATCCTCGACGTGCTCGACAACTACGCCTTCGTGCGCACCACCGGCTACCTGCCGGGAAACAACGACGTCTACGTGTCGCTCGGCCAGGTCAAGAAGTACTTCCTGCGCAAGGGCGACGCCGTCGTCGGCGCCATCCGCCAGCCCCGCGAGGGCGACGCCGGTCAGGGCCGCCAGAAGTACAACGCCATCGTGCGCATCGACTCGATCAACGGCCTGCCCATCGAGGAGGCCGCGAACCGCGTCGAGTTCGGCAAGCTCACCCCGCTCTACCCGCAGGAGCGTCTGCGCCTCGAGACCGAGTCGTCCAAGCTCTCGACCCGCATCATCGACCTCGTGTCGCCGATCGGCAAAGGTCAGCGCGGTCTGATCGTCTCGCCCCCCAAGGCGGGCAAGACCCTCGTGCTGCAGGCCATCGCCAATGCGATCGCGAAGAACAACCCCGAGGTCCACCTCATGGTCGTTCTCGTCGACGAGCGTCCCGAAGAGGTCACCGACATGCAGCGCACGGTCAAGGGCGAGGTCATCGCCTCGACCTTCGATCGCCCGGCGGAGGACCACACGACGGTCGCCGAGCTCGCGATCGAGCGGGCCAAGCGCCTCGTCGAGCTGGGCCACGACGTCGTCGTGCTGCTCGACTCGATCACCCGTCTCGGCCGCGCCTACAACCTGGCCGCGCCGGCCTCCGGCCGCATCCTCTCGGGTGGCGTCGACTCGTCGGCGCTCTACCCGCCGAAGCGCTTCTTCGGTGCCGCGCGCAACATCGAGGAGGGCGGTTCGCTCACCATCATCGCGACCGCGCTCGTCGAGACCGGGTCCAAGATGGACGAGGTCATCTTCGAGGAGTTCAAGGGCACCGGCAACATGGAGCTGCGCCTCTCGCGTCAGCTCGCCGACAAGCGCATCTTCCCGGCCGTCGACGTCAACGCCTCCGGCACGCGTCGCGAGGAGATGCTCATGGGCGCCGACGAGGTCAAGGTCACCTGGAAGCTGCGTCGGGCCCTCGCGGGACTCGACCAGCAGCAGGCTCTCGAGATCGTGCTCGGCAAGCTCAAGGAGACGCAGTCGAACGTCGAGTTCCTCATGCAGATCCAGAAGTCGATGCCGACGGCCTCGGGCGCCAAAGAGGACTGACGATGTTCGAGTCGGTGCAGCAGCTCCTGACCGAACACGACGAGCTCCAGGCCCAGCTGTCTGACCCGGAGCTCCACTCCGATCCGGTCAAGTCGAAGAAGGTCAATCGGCGCTACGCCGAGCTCTCGCGCATCGTCGCGGCGTATCAGGACTGGAGGTCGTTGACCGACGATCTCGCCGCGGCCACCGAGATGGCGGCCGACGACGAGTCGTTCGCCGCCGAGGTGCCGGTGCTCACCGAGTCGCTCGAAACGGCTCAGGAGAAGCTGCGCCGTCTGCTGATCCCGCGCGACCCCAACGACTCCCGTGACGTGATCATGGAGATCAAGATGGGGGAGGGCGGCGCCGAGTCGGCGCTCTTCGCCGGCGACCTGCTGCGCATGTACCTCCACTACGCCGAGAGCAAGAAGTGGAAGACCGAGATCATCGAGCAGACCTCGAGCGACCTCGGCGGCGTCAAAGATGTGCAGGTCGCGTTCAAGGGGTCGTCCACCGATCCGGCGGAGGGCGTCTGGGCTCACCTCAAGTACGAGGGCGGGGTGCACCGCGTGCAGCGCGTTCCGGCGACGGAGTCGCAGGGCCGCATCCACACGTCTGCTGCGGGCGTGCTCGTCTTCCCTGAGGTCGACGAGCCCGAAGAGGTCGAGATCAACCAGAACGACCTCAAGATCGACGTCTACCGCTCGAGCGGCCCCGGCGGCCAGTCGGTCAACACGACCGACTCCGCCGTGCGCATCACCCACCTCCCGACGGGCATCGTCGTGGCCATGCAGAACGAGAAGTCACAGCTGCAGAACCGCGAGGCCGGTATGCGCGTGCTGCGTGCCCGCATCCTCGCCCGCTACCAGGAGGAGGCGGATGCCGAGGCCAGCGAGTACCGCAAGAGCCAGATCCGCACGATGGATCGCTCGGAGCGCATCCGCACCTACAACTTCCCGGAGAACCGCATCGCGGATCACCGCACGGGCTACAAGGCCTACAACCTCGACTCCGTGATGAACGGCGCGCTCGAGCCGGTCATCCAGTCGTGCATCCTCTTCGACGAGGAAGGCCGCCTCGCCGACCTCGGCTCCGAGTGACCACCTCAACATCGACCCTCGCCGACGCCCTCGAGGCCGCCACCCGCATCCTCGAGTCCGCCGGCGTGCCGAACGCGCGCATCGACGCCGAGCTGTTGGCCGGCCACGTGCTCGGTCTCAGCCGCGGGGGAGTGCAGGCCAAGGTCGCCACGGGAATGACCCTCGGGGTGGATGACGCGCTCACGCTCGCCGAGCACATCGAACGGCGCGCGGCTCGCGAGCCCCTGCAGCACATCGTCGGCACCGCGGCCTTCCGCTCCCTCGACCTCGCGGTAGGCCCCGGAGTCTTCGTGCCGCGCCCCGAGACCGAGGTCGTCGTGCAGTACGCGATCGACGCGCTGCGCGCCATCCCGGGCGAACCCCTCGCGGTGGACCTCGGCACCGGCAGCGGGGCGATCGCGCTCGCGATGGCGACCGAGGTGCCGAACGCGCGGGTCTGGGGGGTCGAGGTGTCGCCGCTCGCCTTCGTGTGGACCAAGCAGAACTTCCGCGGTGTCGCGAACGCGACTCCCGTGTTCATCGACCTCGCTCACGCGCTCCCGCAGCTCGACGGCACCGTCGACGTCGTGATCTCCAATCCGCCCTACATCCCGCTGGGAGCGATACCGCGCGATCCGGAGGTGCGTCTGCACGATCCCGAGATCGCGCTCTATGGAGGCGAGGATGGGCTGGATGTCGTGCGCACGGTCTCCGCGACCGCCCGCCGCCTGCTGCACCCGGGCGGCACCCTCGTGCTCGAGCACGGCGAGCTGCAGGCCGCGCCGATCGCCGCGCTGCTCGCGGCGGACGGGTGGACCGCGATCGCCCACCACCGCGACCTGACCGGTCGCGACCGGGCGACGACCGCGCTGCGCTGAGCCGGGCCCGGTTCGCCCGCCGCCCCCAACCTGATGACGGGCGCTCAGCCCCCGACACGATCCGGGGGGTTTCCCCCGGGTGCGACGGCGGCGGCGTTTCTAGGCTGACGACATGAGAATCCTTGCCGCAATTGTGATCCCCTCCGTCACCCTCGCCGCCCTCTCCGGGTGCGCCTTCCTGCCCGGCGGTCCGGCCGTGAGCGAGAGCCGCGACATCGAGGGAGCGACCTCGCTCGTGCTCAACACCGGGGGCGACGTCAGCATCCGCGAGGGCGAGCCCTCGCTCGTCATCACCGCGCCGCGATCCGTTCTCGATCGCCTCACGGCCACCGTCGCCGACGGCGCGCTGGTGCTGGATGTCATCCCCGGCACGCCGAGCTTCCTCCTCGGACGCATCAGCTACGAACTCACCCTGCCGAGCCTCGACGGCCTCGAGATCAACGGCTCGGGCGACATCGACTCAGACGTGCCGACCGGCCCGACGCTTGCCATCGCGATCGCCGGCTCGGGCGACATCGACCTCCACGGGGTCGACGCGACCGAGGTCGACCTCGAGATCGTGGGTTCCGGCGATGTCGAGCTCGCCGGTACGACCGAGTCGCTCGGGATCTCGATCTCCGGCTCCGGTGATGTGACCACCGATGAGCTGGAGGCTGCCCGCGTGACGGTCGATATCGACGGGGCGGGTGATGTCTCGGTGGCCGCCTCCGACGCTCTCGACGTCTCGATCTCGGGATCGGGCGACGTCACGTACACCGGACGACCCGAGGTCACTCAGTCGATCGCGGGCGCCGGAAGCGTCGAACGCCGGTAGGGATCAGGCTCGCGCCGCCGCGAACTCCTCGATCGCCGCGAGCATGCCGTGCGACGTACCGAAGTGGTAGGTCGTGATGCCGATCGACGCGGCCCCCTCCACGTTTATGCGCATGTCGTCGGCGAAGAAGGTCTGCGAGGCGGGCATCCCGTACGACTCGAGCACCCGCTCGAAGACCACGGGGTCGGGCTTGCGCGCGCCGTAGTCGCTCGACGTGAACAGGTGCTCGCCGAACAGCTCGACGAGCTCGGGTGCGAGCGTGCGCAGGTGCTTCGAGGCGAGCGGCCCGTTGTTGGTGAGCAGCGTGATCTGCCCGAGCTCCGCGGCTCGGCGCACCGCGGCGAGAGAGTCGGGCCAGACCTGCATCGCCCCCGCCCGGATGCGCACCCAGTCGTCCTCGTCGATCGCGGTGCCGACCGCGGCCGAGAACGCCTCGAGGTAGTGCTCGGCGCTCTCGAACTGCCCCGCCTCGGCCCGCCACTCGCCCTGATCGTTCCACCAGCGTCGCCGCAGTTCCTCGAGCGAGAGACCCGTCAGGGCGCTCATGCCCGCCATACGCTCGCGCCAGTCGTAGTCGTAGAGCACGTCATCCATGTCGAAGACGAACAGCAAAGTCATCGGTTCCTCGCAGCGAACGCCTCGACGGCGCTCATCAGGGCGTCGGTGCGGGCGATGCCGTCGACGGAGTCCAGGTGGTGGGCGGTGATGCCGAGCGCGGCTGCCCCGGCGATGTTCTCGGCGTTGTCGTCGGCGAAGAAGGTGCTGGCGGCTGTCGCGCCGTAGTGGGCGAGCGCGCGCTCGAAGAGCACCGCGTCGGGCTTGCGCGCGCGAAGCTGGTAGCTCACGAGGATGTTCTCGCCCAGGATCTCGCAGACGTCGGGCGCGAGCAGCGGAAGCGCGGCCTTGAGCGGGGCCGGGTTGTTCGAGAGCAGGGACACCGTGCCGAGCTCCGCCGCGCGTCGCAGGGCGGCCACGCTGCCGTCAATGCGGATCATCGCCAAGGCCCGCGCCGCAGCCCATTGGTCGAGGGTGAGGCGTCGCCCGCCGGTCACCTCGGCGAACGCATCGAGGTACGACTCCGTGTCGGGCCACTCGCCGGCCTCCGCGCGCTCCTCGTAGCCGTCGACCCACCACGAGCGGGCGAGCCGGTACTGGCTCACGCCGGTCATGCGACTCAGCGCGGGCAGCCGACGACGGAAGTCGTACGCATAGAGCGTCTTGTCGAGGTCGAAGAAGTAGAGGTCCACGTGCACCCAGTCTGGTGCATCCCGCGCCGGGTACGATGAACGGGACATGGCCCCCATCTTCGATTGCTCGGTCGACGCCGAGCTGCTCACCGGCATGCGACTCGCCCGAACGGCGATCGGCCGCGGTGAGCTCGTCGTCGTTCCCACCGACACGGTCTACGGGCTCGCGGCCGACGCGTTCAACGCGGGCGCCGTGCAGCGTCTGCTCGACGCGAAGGGCCGCACGCGCCAGTCGCCGCCGCCGGTGCTCGTGCCGGGCATCCCGACGCTCGATGCGCTGGCCACCGACGTCCCCGACGAGGTGCGCGCGCTCGTGGCGGAGTTCTGGCCGGGCGCGCTGACGATCATCCTCACCGCCCAGCCGTCGCTGCAGTGGGATCTCGGCGACACCCAGGGCACCGTCGCCCTGCGCATGCCCGACCACCAGCTCACGCGCGAGCTGCTCTCCGAGACGGGGCCGCTCGCGGTGTCGTCGGCGAACCTCACGGGCGAGCCCGCCGCGACGACCGTGAGCGAGGCCGAGCGGATGCTGGGCGACTCCGTCGCCGTCTACCTCGACGGGGGACCGTCGGGCACCATCCCGTCGACGATCGTGGATGCCACGGGCCTGAGCCTGCCGGAGGGTCGCCTGCGCATCGTGCGCGAGGGGGCCATCCCGTCCGACGAGATCCGGCGGGTCGTGGGGGCCGACAAGTGCGCATAATCTTCTACGTCCTCGTCTCCGGGGTCTCGGCGATCGTCACCTACTCACTGGCCGTGCTCATCTGGAAGCTCTCGATGAAGTACCGGCTCTACCCCAAGATCCGCGAGCGCGACGTGCACACCCGCCCGACCCCGCGGCTCGGGGGAGTGGCGATGTTCATCGGCATGGTCGTGGCGTTCGTCGCCGCGTCGTTCGTGCCTCAGCTCAGCCTGGTCTTCGCCGATGCCGGCCCGGTGTGGGCGCTGTTCGGTGCCGCGACGATCATCGTGCTGCTCGGCGTCGCCGACGACCTGTGGGATCTCGACTGGCTCACCAAGCTCGCGGGCCAGATCATCGCCGCCGGGCTCCTCGCCTGGCAGGGCGTGCAGATCTCCACCCTGCCGATCGGCGGGCAGACGATCGTCTCGCCCTATCTCTCGCTCATCATCACCGTCTTCGCGATCGTGCTCGTGATGAACGCGATCAACTTCATCGACGGTCTCGACGGCCTCGTGGCCGGTGTGGCGCTCATCGCCAACAGCGTGTTCTTCGTCTACACCTATCTGCTGCAGGCGCGGGCCCAGACCGACTACTTCAACCTCGCCTCGCTCATCACGGCAGTGCTCATCGGAGCCTGCGTGGGCTTCCTGCCCCTCAACTTCCATCCCGCGAAGCTCTTCATGGGTGACGCCGGCGCCCTGCTGGTCGGCCTGCTCATGGCGGCCTCCGCGATCTCCGTGACGGGTCAGGTCGATCCCGGCATCGTCGCTCAGCCCGAGGTCTTCAACGCCTACTTCCTGCCGGCCTTCATCCCGATCCTCCTCCCGTTCGCGGTGCTCATCGTGCCGCTGCTCGACTTCGCGCTCGCCGTGGTGCGGCGGTTGCGCGCGGGCAAGTCGCCGTTCAGCGCGGATCGCAAGCATCTGCACCACCGCCTTCTCGACATGGGGCACTCCCACCTGCACGCGGTCCTGATCTTCTACGCGTGGACGCTCACGGTCTCGGTCGGCGTTCTCGGCTACATGTTCATGCCGTGGTATTGGGCGAGCCTGCTCATCGTCATCGGACTGGCGGTGTGCACCTTCGTCACGCTGTCCCCGCTGAGCGGACGCAAGCGTCTCGAAGCGGCGGCCCAGCTGACCGCTCGGGATGCCGCGGCTCTCGACCCCGAGGTCGCCAAGTTCGACGCCCTCGATGCCGCTGCCGCCGACGATCTCGACGACGACACCCCGCTGCCCCGCACCCCGAAGGACGCCCCCGTATGAACTCCGCTTCGATCCTCGCCCGTGCGCTCGTCTACGGTGCCATCCTCACCGTCGGCATCGCGATCGTCGGGTCGATCGTGGGCTGGCTCGTCGCCGGCACCCCCGGCCTCGTGAGCGCCCTGATCGGCGCCGGGCTGACGGCGCTCTTCATGGGCTTCACGGCGGGGTCGATCATCCTCGCTGCCAAGGCGAGCAGGTCCGACCCCTCGAGCGTGCTCTTCTTCGGCATCGTGCTGGGATCCTGGCTGCTCAAGTTCGTCGTGTTCATCGCAATTCTGCTGGTGCTGCGCAACGCGCCGTTCGTCGAGCCGCTCGTGATGTTCTTCTCGATCCTCGCGGCCGTGATCGGCTCGCTCACGGTGGATGTCATCGCCTTCGTTCGCTCCCGAGAGCCCTACGTCAACGTCGCCCTGCCGGGCGATCCCAGCCCCCGTCCCGACCAGCCATAGGGGATTCGGTGTCCACGGATTCTGTTGGTAGGCTGGCGGAGATCGCCCCCCATTTTCATCGCCGCGTGCCCCCACGCCCCGATTTTCGGAGATAGCGCTGCTACACCACGCTCTCACCCTCGTGCTTCCTGCCGCCACCGATGACGGATCCGGCGATGGAGGCTTCAGCGCTCCGACTCTGGCCGACTTCTTCCCTCCGGCGATCTTCTTCGAGGGCACCTGGTTCCAGATCGACCGCATCATCCTGATCCGCTTCTTCGTCGTGGCGCTCCTCCTGGTGCTGTTCTGGCTGGGCACCCGCAAGATGTCGGTCGTACCGGGTCGCGGTCAGGGCGTGCTCGAGTTCGCCTTCACCTTCGTCCGCGATCAGATCGTCTACGGCGCCCTCGGCGAGAAGGACGGCAAGCGGTTCCTGCCGCTGCTCACCGCGATGTTCTTCTTCATCGTCGGCATGAACATCACCGGCATCATCCCGGGCCTCAACCTCGCGGCCAGTTCGCGCGTCGGCCTTCCGCTGGTGCTGGCCCTCGTCGCATACGTGGCCTTCATCTACGCGGGGCTCAAGAAGCACCCCGGGTCGTTCCTCAAGAACTCGCTGTTCCCGCCGAACGTGCCGTGGTACCTCTACCTGCTCGTGACGCCGATCGAGTTCCTCTCGACGTTCATCCTGCGCCCGGTCACGCTCTTCATCCGTCTTCTCATGAACATGGTCGCCGGGCACATCCTGCTCGTGCTCTGCTTCTCGGCCACGCAGTACTTCCTCTTCAGCGCGGGTGGCCTTTACAGCCTCTTCGGTGTCGGAACTCTCGCGTTCGGCTTCATCTTCACCCTGTTCGAGCTGCTCGTCGCGGTTCTGCAGGCCTACGTCTTCACCTATCTCACCGCCGTCTACATCCAGCTCGCGCTGGCTGAAGAGCACTAAACGGTCCCGGCATTCGCCGACGACCACCACCAGGAAGGAAACACTCGTGAACCTCGCTGAGATCACCGGCAGCCTCGCCCCGATCGCCTTCGGCATCGCCACCATCGGCCCCGCCATCGGCGTGGGCATCGTCGTCGGCAAGACCGTCGAGTCGGTCGCCCGCCAGCCCGAGCTGCAGGGTCGCCTCACCGGTCTGATGTTCCTCGGCATCGCCTTTACCGAGGCGCTGGCGTTCATCTCGATCGCCGTCGCGTTCATCTTCCCGTAAGCGACATCACTACTACCAAGGAGCACGCGATGCTGAGCGACTTCCCGGCTTTCGCCGCAGCCACGGAGGAGACCCCGAGCCTGCTGCTGCCGGCGGCGTACGACATCATCTGGTCGGCCGTCTGTTTCGCGATCATCCTCTTCTTCTTCATCTGGAAGTTCCTTCCGGCGATCAAGAAGACGCTGGATGCGCGCGCCGAGGCCATCGAAGGCGGCATCAAGAAGGCCGAGATCGCCCAGGCCGAGGCCGCTGCCGCTCTCGACGAGTACACGGCGAAGCTCGCCGAGGGTCGTGCCGAGGCCGCCGCGATCCGCGATCAGGCTCGTGCCGACGGCGCGAAGATCCTCGCCGAGCTCAAGGAGCAGGCGCAGGCCGAGGCCGCTCGCATCACCGCGAACGCGCAGGTGCAGATCGAGGCCGAGCGTCAGGCGGCTCTCACGTCGCTGCGCGCCGAGGTGGGCACGCTCGCGATCGACCTCGCCTCCGGTGTCATCGGTCAGAGCCTGTCCGACGACAAGAAGGCCGCCGCCCTCGTCGACCAGTTCCTGGCCGACCTCGAGTCGGAGAGCAGCGCGAAGTAATGGGTTCAGCAACGAGGGAGGCGCTCGCGTCAGCGCGAGCCGCACTCGCCGCGCAGTCGGGCAAGAACGGACTCGCCACCGGCGAGCAGCTGTTCCGTGCCGCGCGGGTGATCGGGGATTCGGCGCCGTTGCGCGCCGCTCTCGCCGACCCCTCCGCGGCGGCCACGGACAAGACGGCCGTGATCGACCGCGTGTTCTCGGCGCTCGAGGCTCCGGCACGCGCGTTGCTCGCGACGATCGTGGGCGAGCGCTGGTCGAGCGCGGATGACCTCCTCGAGGGCATCGAGGAGATCGGCATCCGCTCGGTCGCCGGCTCTGCCGCATCGGGGACGTCGATCGAGGAGGAGCTCTTCGCCTTCGGCTCGGCGGTCTCGTCGAACGCCGAGCTCGAGCTCGCCGTCGGCAGCAAGCTCGGCACGGCAGCAGCGAAGTCGGCCCTCATCACCTCCCTGCTCACGGGCAAGGCGAGCGCGCAGACCCTCGCGATCGTCGACCACCTCGTGCAGCAGCCGCGCGGCCGCCGCATCGGTGAGCTCGTGCGCCACTCGGCCGCGCTCGTCGCCGACACGGCTGGACTCACGGTCGCGACGGTGACCTCCGCGGTTCCGCTCAGCGCGGCGCAGCAGAAGCGTCTCGTCGCGGGACTCGCCGCGAGCCGCGGCCGCGACATCCGGCTCAACCTCGTGATCGACCCGACGATCGTCGGCGGACTGCGCGTGCAGATCGGCGACGACGTCATCGACGGCAGCATCGCGACCCGTCTCACCGAACTCAGGCTTCAGCTCGCCTAGGGCGCGCAGCACTTTCCACGGAAGAGGAATCAACCCCATGTCAGAACTCACCATCAGCCCGGACGAGATCCGCTCGGCGCTCCAGGACTTCGTCAAGGCCTACGAGCCCGGCAAGGCCGCGACCACCGAGGTCGGCTATGTCGTGGATGCCGCTGACGGCATCGCCCACGTCGAGGGCCTGCCCGGCGTCATGGCCAACGAGCTCATCCGCTTCGCCGACGGCACCCTGGGCCTCGCCCAGAACCTCGACGAGGACGAGGTCGGTGTCGTCATCCTCGGTGAGTTCACCGGCATCGTCGAGGGCATGGAGGTCACCCGCACGGGCGAAGTCCTCTCGGTGCCCGTCGGCGACGCGTTCCTCGGTCGCGTGGTCGACCCGCTCGGCGCTCCGATCGATGGTCTCGGCGACATCAAGGCCGACTCGCGCCGCGCGCTCGAGCTCCAGGCCCCCGGCGTCATGCAGCGCAAGAGCGTGCACGAGCCGATGCAGACCGGCATCAAGGCGATCGACGCCATGATCCCGATCGGTCGCGGCCAGCGCCAGCTCATCATCGGCGACCGCCAGACCGGCAAGACCGCCATCGCGATCGACACGATCATCAACCAGAAGGCCAACTGGGAGTCGGGCGACGTCACCAAGCAGGTGCGCTGCATCTACGTCGCCATCGGCCAGAAGGGCTCCACGATCGCCGCCGTCAAGGGCGCGCTCGAGGATGCCGGGGCCATGGAGTACACGACGATCGTCGCCGCTCCTGCCTCCGACCCCGCCGGCTTCAAGTACCTCGCCCCCTACACGGGCTCGGCCATCGGCCAGCACTGGATGTACGGCGGCAAGCACGTGCTGATCATCTTCGATGACCTGTCGAAGCAGGCCGAGGCCTACCGCGCCGTGTCGCTGCTGCTGCGTCGCCCGCCGGGACGTGAGGCCTACCCCGGTGACGTGTTCTACCTGCACTCCCGTCTGCTCGAGCGTTGCGCCAAGCTCTCCGACGAGCTGGGCGCCGGCTCGATGACCGGCCTGCCGATCATCGAGACCAAGGCCAACGACGTCTCGGCCTACATCCCGACCAACGTGATCTCGATCACCGACGGCCAGATCTTCCTCCAGTCCGACCTGTTCAACGCCAACCAGCGTCCGGCGGTCGACGTGGGTATCTCGGTCTCCCGCGTCGGTGGTGACGCCCAGGTGAAGTCGATCAAGAAGGTTTCGGGAACGCTCAAGCTCGAGCTCGCCCAGTACCGCTCGCTCGAGGCGTTCGCGATGTTCGCCTCCGACCTCGACGCGACCAGCCGCCGCCAGCTCGCTCGTGGTGCCCGCCTGACGGAGCTGCTGCGCCAGCCGCAGTACTCGCCGTTCCCCGTCGAGAAGCAGGTCGTCTCGATCTGGGCCGGCACCAACGGCAAGCTCGATGAGGTTCCCGTCGAGGACATCCTGCGGTTCGAGTCGGAGCTGCACGACTACCTCGCCCGCAACACGAAGGTTCTCGACACCCTGCGCGAGACCAACGTCCTCGACGACGACACGACGGCCGCGCTCGATGCTGCCGTCGACACGTTCAAGCTCGAGTTCCAGACCGGTGAGGGCAAGCCCCTCCTCTCGGTCGGCACCGAGGTCTTCGAGGAGATCGCGGAAGAAGAGATCGAGCAGGAAGTCATCGTCAAGCAGAAGCGTCGCTAATGGGAGCGCAGCTTCGGGTCTACCGGCAGAAGATCAAGTCTGCCCAGACCACCAAGAAGATCACCCGCGCGATGGAGCTGATCTCCGCGTCGCGCATCCAGAAAGCGCAGCAGCGGGTCGCGGCCTCCGGTCCTTACTCGCGTGCCGTGACGCGCGCCGTCTCGGCCGTGGCGACCTTCTCGAATGTGGACCACATCCTCACCACCGAGCCGGAGCGGATCGATCGGGCGGCGATCGTCATCTTCACCTCCGACCGGGGTCTAGCGGGAGCGTTCAACTCGAACGTGCTGCGCGAGGCCGGGGAGCTCGCCGCCCGCCTGACGGCGGAGGGCAAGGACGTCGTCTACTACCTCGTGGGTCGCAAGGCCGTCGCGTACTTCGCGTTCCGCCGGCGTGACGCCGAGCGCACCTGGATCGGCGGCACCGACAACCCCGAGTTCGAGACGGCCAAGGAGATCGGCGACACCCTCGTCGAGGCCTTCGTGCGTCCCGCGAGCGAGGGCGGCGTCGACGAGATCCACATCGTCTTCAACCGCTTCGTCTCGATGCTCGTGCAGGTTCCCGAGGTCATCCGCCTTCTTCCGCTCGAGGTCGTCGAAGGAGTGGAGCCGCCCGCCGAGAGCGAGGTGCTGCCCCTCTACGAGTTCGAGCCCGAGGTCGGCGACGTCCTCGACGCCCTGCTGCCGGTCTACATCGAGAGCCGCATCTTCAACGCGATGCTGCAGTCGGCCGCCGCGAAGCACGCCGCCACCCAGAAGGCGATGAAGTCGGCGAGCGACAACGCCGACAAGCTCATCAAGGACTACACGCGACTGGCGAACAACGCTCGCCAGTCGGAGATCACCCAGCAGATTTCCGAGATCGTGGGCGGCGCTGACGCCCTGAGCTCGGCCAAGTGAGCACGGCAGAACTAAAGGAAGATTAACTATGGCTACCGCAACGAAGAAGGCTCCCGCCGCGAAGGCATCCGTCGCCGGCGTCGGACGCATCGCCCGCGTCACCGGCCCCGTCGTCGACATCGAGTTCCCGCACGACTCGATCCCGGGCATCTACAACGCCCTCAAGACGACGATCACCATCGGTGCCGAGTCGACCGAGATCACCCTCGAGGTCGCGCAGCACCTCGGTGACGACCTCGTGCGCGCGATCGCCCTCAAGCCGACCGACGGCCTCGTGCGCGGCCAGGAGGTGCGCGACACCGGCGAGCCGATCACGGTTCCCGTCGGCGACGTCACCAAGGGCAAGGTCTTCAACGTCATCGGCGAGGTTCTCAACGCGGATGCCGACGGCACCATGGGCGGCGAGAAGATCGAGATCACCGAGCGCTGGCCGATCCACCGCAAGCCCCCGGCCTTCGACCAGCTCGAGTCGAAGACCGAGCTCTTCGAGACCGGCATCAAGGTCATCGACCTGCTCACCCCCTACGTGCAGGGTGGCAAGATCGGCCTCTTCGGTGGTGCCGGCGTCGGCAAGACCGTTCTCATCCAGGAGATGATCCAGCGCGTCGCGCAGGACCACGGTGGTGTGTCGGTGTTCGCCGGTGTCGGCGAGCGCACCCGTGAGGGCAACGACCTCATCGGCGAGATGGAGGAGGCGGGCGTCTTCGACAAGACGGCCCTCGTCTTCGGCCAGATGGACGAGCCGCCGGGAACGCGTCTGCGCGTCGCGCTGTCGGCCCTGACCATGGCGGAGTACTTCCGCGACGTTCAGAAGCAGGACGTGCTGCTCTTCATCGACAACATCTTCCGCTTCACGCAGGCCGGTTCCGAGGTGTCGACCCTGCTCGGTCGCATGCCGAGCGCCGTCGGCTACCAGCCGAACCTCGCGGATGAGATGGGCATCCTGCAGGAGCGCATCACCTCGACGCGCGGTCACTCGATCACGTCGCTCCAGGCGATCTACGTTCCCGCCGACGACT
>CALRZA010000016.1:0-14080 GCA_943372535.1 Auritidibacter sp. Marseille-P8566 | reverse complement strand
CCTGCACGGCCGTCAGCCACGCGCCGCCGGTGTCGACGGGAGTGCTCACCGACTGCACGCGGTCGAGCTCGGCGACGTCGGCCGACCAGGTGAGGGCATCCGCTTCGGTCTCGGTCACGAGGGCGATGCGCGGGGCGTCGGCATCCGGGAACTCGTCGCGGATCGTCGTGACGAAGGTCTTCTGGCTCGACGACGCCGGCAGGGCATCGACGCTCGTGTTCGCGAGCCGCAGCGACAGGGCCGGGGCGGCGAGGGCGACGAGCGCGAGTGCGCACAGCACCGTGATGAGAGCGGGATGCCGTTGCACGCGTCGCGCGAGCCGCGAGAACACGCCCTCCTCCGGGGCGATGTCGCCGAAGCTGGTGAGCACGCGACCGACTCCCGGGATGCGCGCGAGAACCCCCGGCTGCACCAGACGCCGCCCGAACACCGCGAGCAGAGCGGGCACGAGGGTGAGGGCCGACGCGATCGCGATGACGGTGACGCTGAGGGCGCCCACGCCGATCGCCCGCACCAGCCGCGGCTCGAAGACCAGCAGTCCGAGGCTCGCGATGGCGAAGGTCGTGCCCGAGTAGAGCACGGTGCGGCCGGCGGTCGCGGCGGTGCGCCCGATGAGGTGCAGGCGGTCAGCGTCCGGGTTCTTCTTGTACTCCTCGCGGAAGCGCGACACCATGAGCAGCCCGTAGTCGATCGAGAGGCCGAGCCCGACCGCGGTGATGACGTTGATCACGGTCGTGTCGATGTCCATCAGGAAGCTGATGCCGAAAAGCATGCCGAGCGCGCCGACGATCGCGGCGATCGCCCCGATGAGCGGCACGCCGGCCGCAAGGAATCCGCCGAAGACCACGAGCATGATCACGAGCGCGATCGGCAGCGCCACTGATTCGCCGCGGGCCAGGTCGTTCTCCGAGACTCCCACGATCGAGTCGATGAGCATGCGGGTGTTGTTGAGCTCGACGGTCGCGTCGCCGAGCTCGTCGCGCAGTTCGTCACGCACCTCGAGCAGCGCGGCGTCCAGGTCGTCGAACGCGACATCGTCGCCTTCGGGGATGCTGACCAGCCAGAGCGCGCCCGTCTCGTCGGCGGAGAACAGCGTCGCCACCTGCGGCACCCGGGAGCCGTCGGGAAGCGTCGGCACCGCCAGCGGATCCACGACCTGGGCGTCATCGATGCCGGCGACCGCGTCGACCAACCGCGGCCCGATCTCGAGCGCCTCGGACGACTCGAGGTCGATGCCGTGCACGAGGAAGGTCGTCGTGACCCGGCCCGCGCCCTCCTCGTCGGAGCGCACCTGCTCGTCGGCCAGCGCGCTCTCGCTCGTCGAGGCGACGGGCGCTCCGCTCACGAGACGCGCGAAGAGCGACTCCCCGGTGATCCCGACGAGCGCGGTGCCGACGGCGAGCCCGACGAGCAGAGCCCACGCCACGAGCGTGATCCAGGGCCGCCGAGCCGAGGCGACCGCCAACCGGGCGACGACGCCCGAGGGAGCCTCGCTCATACCTTGAGCCGCCAGTCGTCCTCACCCGGGATGTCCACCGGAGCGGTGAACGTGCCCGTGGGCGGATCGATGATCGTGGCCTCGTCGCGGCGGTGGCGCAGCACGGTGTCGACGTAGCTCGAGACGGCCTCGGCGAGAGGCACGTCGCGTCCCTCGTTCTGCGAGAGGTACCAGCGGTGATCGAGCAGCTGGTGGAACATCTCGGCGGGCTCGAGCTTGCCCTTCAGATCCTTGGGGATGGCGCGGATGACCGGCTCGAACACCCGCTGCGTCCACTCGTGGGCGACGACCTCCTCGTCGGCCTCCTGCAGGTGGAAGGTCGCCTTGTAGGAGTCGAGATCGTTCAGCAGTCGACGGGCCTGGTTCTCGCCGGCGTCGAGGCCGGTGAGCCGCAGGAGGCGTCGGGAGTGGTGTCCGGCATCCACGACCTTCGGCTGGATGCGCACGGTCGTGCCGCTCTCGTCGGTCTTGATCGCGAGCTCCTCGATGTCGAACCCGAGGTCGTTGAGCCTCTCGACCCGCTGGTTGATGCGCCAGCGCTCGGACTGCGAGAACTCCTCCGGGCCGGTGAGCTCCTTCCACAGTGTGCGGTACTTCGCGACGATGCCGTTGCTGATCTCGACCGGATCGATGTCCTCTTCGAGTCGCCCGCCGGCCTGGAGGTCGAGAAGCTCCCCGGCGATGTTGACGCGCGCGATCTCGAGATCGTTCTCACGCTGGCCGTTGCTCAGGCCGTCGTACATCTTGCCCGTCTCGGCATCCACGAGGTAGGCGGCGAACGCGCCGGCATCCCGGCGGAAGAGCGTGTTCGAGAGCGACACGTCGCCCCAGAAGAACCCGACGATGTGTAGGCGCACGAGCAGCACGGCGAGGGCGTCGACCAGGCGTGCGGCCGTCTCGGGGCGCAGGCTCTGCGAGTAGAGCGCGCGATACGGCAGCGAGAAGCGCAGGTGGCGGGTGACGAGCACCGACTCGAGAGGCTCGCCGGTCTCGGAGGTGCGGTCGGTGATGACCGCGACCGGGTCGACGCAGGGGATGTCGATGCGCTGCAGCAGCCGCAGCATGTCGTACTCCTTGCGGGCGAGCTCCGCGGAGGTCTCCTTGATCGCCACGACCGCGCCGCTCAGGTGCACGAAGCGCACGAGGTGACGCGAGATGCCCTTCGGCAGGGCGGCGATCGTCTCTTCGGGCCAGACCTCGAGGGGAAGCGACCAGGGCAGGTCGAGCAGCGCCGGGTCGACGGCGGCGGCCGTGATGTTGAGTGACCCGCTCACGTGATCCTCCCCTAGACGTGGATTGAGCCCGTCGAAATCTCACCAACCATGGGAGATCTCGACGGGCTCGATCCGCTGGACTGACTAACCCGCGGTGACGGCCTTCTTGCTCAGGCGCAGGCCGCTCTCGGTGTCGAACACGTGGATGTGGTTCGGCTCCGGGGTGATGACGACCTTGTCGCCGGCCATCGGGTGCGAACGACCATCGACGCGCGCGACGATGTCGACGCGGTTGCCGTCGATCTCGGTGTGACCGTAGAGGTAGCCGTCGGCGCCGAGCTCCTCGACGACGTCGACCTCGACCGGCAGGCCGTTGCCCGAGGTCGCGACCTTGACGTCTTCGGGGCGGATGCCGATGGTGACCTTCTTGGCCTTGGTCTCACCGAGGGTGTCGCGGTCGACCTTGGCGACGGCGGTGCCGAACTTGAGGCCACCGTCGACCACGTCGGCGTCGAACAGGTTCATCGCGGGGCTGCCGATGAAGCCGGCCACGAACACGTTCTGCGGGGCCTCGTAGAGGTCGCGCGGGGTGCCGACCTGCTGCAGCACTCCATCCTTGAGCACCGCGATGCGGTCACCCATGGTGAGGGCCTCGGTCTGGTCGTGGGTGACGTAGACCGTGGTGACGCCGAGGCGGCGCTGCAGCGACGCGATCTGGGTGCGGGTCTGAACGCGCAGCTTGGCGTCGAGGTTCGACAGCGGCTCGTCCATGAGGAACACCTGCGGCTGGCGCACGATGGCACGACCCATGGCGACGCGCTGACGCTGTCCACCCGAGAGGGCCTTGGGCTTGCGCGACAGGTAGGGCTCGAGGTCGAGCAGCTTGGCGGCCTCGAGAACGCGGTTGGCGCGCTCGTCCTTGTTGACGCCGGCGATCTTGAGCGCGAAGCCCATGTTCTCGGCGACCGTCATGTGCGGGTAGAGCGCGTAGTTCTGGAACACCATCGCGATGTCGCGATCCTTCGGCGGCACGTCGGTGACGTCGCGGTCACCGATGAGGATGCGGCCCTCGTTGACCTCTTCGAGGCCGGCGAGCATGCGCAGGGTGGTGGACTTGCCGCAGCCCGAGGGGCCAACGAGAACCAGGAACTCGCCGTCGGCGACCTCCAGGTCGATCTTGTCGACGGCCGCGCGAGCGGTGCCCGGGTAGAGGCGGGTTGCCTTGTCAAAAGTGACTGTAGCCATGCTGAACTAACTCCTTCACCGGCAGGTACGTGCCGGACGATCCGTAGTGAATGGATGCGGGTGCCGAGGCGCCCACCTTGCATTATGTCACCCCTTCGCGGGTGCGCGAGAGCCGGGATTCCGCGAGAGCGCTCACATCCAGCGAACGCGTGGGCAATTCCCAGCGCCCGATCGCTACAATTCCACAGGGCGTCCGCCCGACGCGCCCTGAGGCATCCATTCCATCTGATTTGAGGACCGATTGAGCAACGGCACTTCCGGCGACAGCCGACTCACCAAGAACGAGAAGCGCGAAGCAGCGCGGGAGAAGGCTCGTATTCTGCGCGAGGAGCAGAAGAAGAAGGACCGCCGCACCAAGATCCTCGTGCAGGGTGGCGTGATCCTCGCCTCGCTCGCGATCATCGCGGTGGTCGCGGTCGTGATCGTGAACTCGATCCGCCCCGCCGGCCCCGGCCCCGCGAACATGGCCAGCGACGGCATCCAGCTCACTCAGGGCTTCATCGCGACCGAGACCCCGGCACTGCAGCCGGACGAGGAGCCGGTGCCGAACGTGCGCGATGAGGCGGCCGGAGTTCTCGATATCCAGATGTACGTCGACTACCTCTGCCCGATCTGCCGCCAGTTCGAGGAGACCAACGGCGAGTACATCGGCAGCCTCGTCGAGAACGGCAACGTGACCCTCGAGATCCACCCGATCTCGATCCTCGACCGCCTGTCGCAGGGCACCAAGTACTCGACCCGCGCGGTGAACGCGACGGCGTGCTTCGCCAACTACGAGCCGAACCTGTTCTACGACTTCCACAACGCCCTCTTCGCCAACCAGCCCGCCGAGAACACGACGGGTCTGAGCGACGACGAGCTGATCATCCTGGCCGAGGGCGTCGGCGGCGGCGCCGACATCGCGGAGTGCATCCGCTCGCAGGAGTTCAAGGGATGGGCTGCCGCCTCGACGACGCGCGCCCTGAACGGGCCGATTCCGAACTCGAACATCGAGCAGGTCGTGGGAACCCCCACCGTGCTCGTGAACGGCCTCAAGTACGAGGGCCCGGTCAACGACCTCGCGTCGTTCCAGGCGTTCGTGATCCAGGCCGCCGGCGCCGACTTCACGGCCAACTCGACCCCGACCCCCACGCCCACCCCGGCGCCGTAGTCGTTCGACACACGACAAGAGGGGCGGCTTCGGCCGCCCCTCTTTGTTGGTGGGGCGAGGGGCGGCTTCGGCCGCCCCTCTTCTCGTTGAAGCTCACTCGATCGGACGCAGCTGCTCCGGGTAGAGCTCCTTCACCATCGACAGGAAGATGTCCATCGTCGGGGTGGTGAAGTTGGATGACGCGTTGCCGACGATCACGAAGGTCGCGTCATCCGCCGGCAGTCGGAACACCGCGGTGCTGAAGCCGACGATCGCGCCGTCATGCCCGAGGAAGTCGCCGATGTTGATGATGCCGAGGCCGTAGCCGAACTCGATCTTCTGCCCGTCGAACTCGCGGGTGTCGAGGCGCTGCGACTGCAGTTCGGGGCTCAGCAGGGTGCCGTCGGCGAGGGCATCCCCCCAGATCGCCAGGTCGGCGAGCGTGGACGTCATGTTGCCGGCGCCCCAGGCGACCTCGGGGTTGATGTCGCCGACCGGGATGAGCTCGTCGAGCGAGCCGAGCTGCTCGCCCGGCGGGCGGTAGCCCTGCGCCGCCGGCTCGGGGACATCGGGCTGGTCGGGGGCGGGGAAGCGCGTGTCGTCGAGGCCGAGCGGGTCGAGGATCTTCGTTTGCACGAGCTCGTGAAGCGGGGTGCCCGTGACGATCTCGGCGATCTCGCCGAGCAGGATGTAGTTGGAGTCGGTGTAGAGCACCTTCGAGCCGGGTTCGAAGCGCGACGGGTTCTGGCGCATCAGCTCGATCGAGTCCTCGACGCTCCACGGCATCATGAGGTCGTCGGCCCACATGGCCATGAGGGGCTCGTCGCTCGTGAGATCCCAGACACCCGAGCTCATCTGCAGCAGGTCGCGCACCGTGATGGTGGCGCCGTTCGGGATGCCCGGCACATAGCTCTCGAGCACGTCGTCGAGCGTGAGCTTGCCCTCGTCGATGAGCTGCAGCACGACCGTCGCGACGAACGGCTTGGTGTTGCTCGCGATGCGCACCAGGTCGGTGGCCTCGAACGGCTTCTGCGTCTCGAGGTCGCTCACGCCCGTGACGGCGGTCCACTCGTCGTCGCCGATGCGCACGTAGGCGGCGGCCCCGGGCATCCCGCTGGCCGCGAAGCCCTCGTCGAAGAGCCGCTCCAGGGTGGCGCGGGTTTCGTCGGTGAGGGTGACGGATGCGGTGCTGGTCGGCGTCGCGGTCGGCTCCGGGGCGGGTGCGGTGCAGGCGGTGAGCACGAGGGCGGCGGAGGCGACAGTGGCGAGCGCGGCAAGGCGGCCGAAGGACATGGGGGACTCCTCGGGTCGGGGTACCGGCTAGATTAGCCGACCGCCTCTCGCGTTGCGGTTGGGCCGACGCGGGATTGAGTTGTCACAGATGGTTGCTTCGGGGGCGCCACAACGACCATCTATGACAACTCAACGTCGCGCGGCGACCGAGCTGGCGACAATGCGGCTAAGCAGAGACCCGTCGCAGCACCGGGTCCAGCACGGTCAGGAACGCCGGAGCGAGCGTTTGTCCGAGGCGAGCGAACGCCGAATCCCGGTCCTCAAAGTATCCGTGATCGACTCGCACGAACCTGGAGAGGTCGTATTCGCTCTCTCCCGAGCGGCCGTCCCAGTCGACGGCGCAGCGACCGATCGCCTCGAAGAGCGTCTCGGAACCGGTGTTGGTGAAGGCACCTCCGCCTCGGCAGCCGATCGACCCGAACAAGTCGGATGCAGAACGCCACCGATCGTCGATCTGGAACTCAGGCCAGACCAGCAGCATCTGATCAGGCAGGAGGAACCCGATCTTCGGAAACCGTGGGTACCAGAATGAACGGTCGATGAGGAGGGCGCGCACCCGAGTGGGAACTCCAGCAGCGCGAGCAACCGACTCGAGAATCGCGAGACGCTGACTACAGGATCCTGTGCCGCGACTGAGCGTTGTCGAGGCCGGCGTCGACTCGTCAAGCGCATAGACGGCTCTGACCTCATCGCGGATGATCGAGTGCGCCGCCGCGAGGT
The DNA here is from genome assembly GCA_943372535.1 of Auritidibacter sp. Marseille-P8566. Lineage (GTDB taxonomy): Bacteria > Actinomycetota > Actinomycetes > Actinomycetales > Microbacteriaceae > Rhodoglobus. The sequence goes on along the minus strand of CALRZA010000016.1, from coordinate 6,981 downwards.
GGTCCAGCGGGTTCGCTGAGTCGGCGACAGCCCGTGCCCGTTCTCCGAGGCGGATCACCTCGAATGACCGGTAGTCGAGAATCCGGGTGGGAGCAGTCGAGCCCGGCAGCTCCGGCCCACCGCCAGCGGCGTGAGCGGATCTGCGGTACCACGGAGTCAACACCGTGGTGAGGGTGGTCACGCTGTCGCGGGCGCCGTCGACGGGCGGTCGTCGGAGGACACGCGCTTGCGCACCTCGCGCAGCACGATCTGCTCGGGGCACACCGTCGAGAGGAAGTCGCCGACCGAGAGCGCCAGTCTCTCGCTCACCAGCGAGTACAGGATGCGGTTCGCGTCGCGCCGCTCCGTGACGAGGCCGGCCTGGCGAAGCACGCTGAGGTGGCGCGAGATGGTCGGTCCCGAGGTGTTGAACTTCGCGGCGATCTCGCCGGCAGCCAGCTCGCCATCCTTGAGGTCCTGCAGGATCTGCCGGCGGGTGGGGTGCGCCAGAGCGGCGAAGATGTCACTCGCGGTATCTGCCATGTTTGCAATATAGCACCAGAGCTAGATACAGTATTGCTTATTAGCACATTAGCGAAATAGGCAAGGAGCGAAAGATGCGCGTCGCCATCACCGGAGGAACCGGCTTCGTCGGCCGTCACCTCGCCGAACGGCTGGCCGAGTCGAACCCGGTCGTCGTCTCCCGGCGAACCGGCGTCGATATCGAGAACGTGGATGCCCTCGCCGCCGCCTTCGCTGGCTGCGATGTCGTCGTGCATGCCGCGGGCATCAATCGCGAGATCGGCGACCAGACCTTCCGGCGAGTGCATGTCGAGGGCACGCGCACGATGATCGAGGCCGCGCGTCGAGCCGGGGTGTCCCGCATCGTCATGGTCAGCTTCCTCCGCGCCCGATCCGGTTGCGGGTCGGGCTACCACGAGACGAAGTGGGCGGCGGAGGAGCTGATCCGGCAGTCGGGCATCCCGCACACCATCCTCAAGGCCTCCATGATGTACGGACGCGGCGACCACATGGTCGACCACGTCACGCGCGCGGTGCGGTCGTGGCCGGTCTTCGGCACGGTGGGGTATCGGCAGCGGCTGGTGCGGCCGATCCCGATCGCCGACTTCGTCGACGTGCTCGTCGCGGCGGCGGAGGGGCGCGTGGCCGAGCCCACGGTCGCGGTGATGGGCGCCGAAGAGCTACCGCTAGCGGATGCCGTGCGCCGCATCGCGCGCGTCGCCGGCCGCACGCCTCTCTTCGTGCCCCTGCCGGTCTGGTCGATCCGCGTGCTCGCTCAACTCACGGAGTGGGTCATGGTCGTGCCGCTTGTGGCCAAGGCGCAGGCGGGGATGCTCGCGGAAGGCGTGAACGAGCCGGCCCCCTGGGCGCCTGAGCTGCCCGCTGAGCTGCGGCCGAGGGGCCGCTTCACCGAGGAGAGCATCCTCGCGGCGCTGCCGGAGGCGGGGCGGTTCGGGTGGAGCGACCTGCGGATCGCGCGGCCCGGTCGCGAGATGAGACCTCTTGCGGGAACGGCTCCCCGATGATCGCAACTGGTCTCATGTCGGCGCGCACACCGGGAGCCCCTGGGGCCTAGACGTGGACGCGTCGCGGCCATCCGCGATCACAGCCGCGGATCCACCGGCTCCGACTCCATCGCCAGCACGGCGAAGACTGCTTGGTGGATCTTCCAGAGCGGCTCTCCGGCCGCGACCCGTTCGAGCGCCTCGATACCGAGGGCGTACTCGCGCAGCGCCATCGAGCGCTTGTGGGCGAGGTTGCGCTCACGCAGGCGGGCGAGGTTCGTCGGCTCGGTGTAGTCCGGGCCGTAGATGATCCGCAGGTACTCGCGCCCACGCACCTTGATGCCGGGCTGCGCCAGCCCCTTCGGGCCCCGCACTAGGTTGGCCAGCGGCTTGACGACCATCCCCTCGCCGCCGGCCGCAGTCAGATCATCCCACCACCGAGTCGCGGCGGCCACTGAGTCGTCGTCAGCGAGATCCACGATCATCGACTTCGTCGGGCGGAAGAGTTCCGGGTCGGCCGCGGCCAGTCGGTCGGCGATCGAGAGGTGCCAGGAGTGGCTGCGCTCCGAGTAGGTCGTGCCCTCGGTTGCCAGCACTTGGAACGGCGCGATCTGCACGCCCCTCAAGCCCTCGGAGGGCGCGCTGTACTGCCGGTACGCCTGCACGTAGTCCTCGGCGTTCTGATGGCGAGAGCGGGTTCTGTCGAGCAGGTCGCCGACATCCACGCCGTTCGCCGCGGCCTGTTCGAGCACTCGCACCGCATGGGGGAGGGCTCCCTTGGCCGCCGCTCCGACTGAGGCGTACTGCTCCCGGATCATGGCCCCGGCCTTGAGGGACCACGGAAGAAGCTCGGCGTCCAGCAGCATCCACTCGGTGTCGAGTTCCGACCAGAGTCCCGCCGACTCGATGGCGGCATCGACCCGCGACAGGAACTCCTCCGCGAGTGCGTCGGAGAAGAACGGGCGGCCGGTGCGCGTGTGAACGACCCCGCGCCACCCCGCGGGCGCGTCGAAGCGATCCGGGTTTCGCGATATGAGCACGACCGCTCGGGAGCCCATGTGCTTCTCCTCGCAGATGAGGTCGTGCACGCCCTCCTGGCGGTAGGTCGCGAATGCCTCGGCCGGATGCTCGAGCAAGGACTCAACGCGTGACGTGTTGGGCGGGCTCATCGTCGGAGGCAGGTACAGAAGCCACCGCGGGTCGATGGCCCACCGACTCATCACTTCCAGCGCCCCGGCGGCGTACTCCTCGCGCACGCCGATGCGACCGTGAGTGCGGGTCTCGACGATGTGCTTGCCGAGAACGTCGTCGATCGCGAGGGCGCCGGCGGCACGCTCCGGGGCCACCGCCGTCGCCGCGGCGGCCAGAGGCTTCACGGGCTCGTACCAGACCTGCTCGGCTGGCACGGACACGACCTCGCGCTCCGGGTAGCGCAGCGCGCTGAGTTTGCCTCCGAACACGCAGCCGGTGTCGAGGCACATCGTGTTGTTGATCCACTCAGGCTCGAGCGTCGGGGTGTGCCCGTAGAGCACCATCGCCTTGCCGCGGTAGCTCTCGGCCCAGGGCAGGCGCACCGGCAGGCCGTATTCGTCGGTCTCACCAGTGGTATCGCCGTAGAGGGCGAACGACCGCACGCGACCGGATGCGCGACCCTGATAGGCCTCAATGAGACCGGCGTGGGCGACAACGAGGTTGCCGTCGTCGAGCACCAGGTGAGAGACCAGAGCGTCGGCGAACAGTTCGACCTCTCGACGGAACTGCGGTGTCTCGGCAGCCAGTTGCAGCAGGGACTCTGCCAAGCCGTGCGAGGTCTGCACGTTCTTGCCGCGGAGGGCGCGTACGAGCTTGCTTTCGTGGTTGCCGGGCACAGCGAGGGCGTGACCGTTGCCGACCATGCCCATGGCGAGCCGCAGCACTCCCGGGGTGTCGGGTCCACGGTCCACGAGGTCGCCGAGGAACACGACCTTGCGGCCGGCCGGGTGCGCCGCATCCACGGGCCGACCCTCGGGGTCGCGAACCACCTCGTAGCCCAGGGCGGCGAGCAGACTCTCCAGCTCCGAGCGGCAGCCGTGGATGTCTCCGATGACGTCGAATGGCCCATGCTCGTGCCGGAAGTCGTTGAGCAGCGGCTCCATCACGATCGTCGCCTCGGCGACCTCGTCGACGCCCTTCAGCACGTGCACCTTGCGGAAGCCCTCCTTGCCGAGGTGCTTCATCGATCGTCGGAGCTGGTCGTGCTGGCGCTTGATCACGTTCGCGCCGAACTGTCGATCGGTTCGGCCGTCGTTGCGGTCGATGCAGACCCGCTCCGGGATGTCGAGCACGATCGCCACGGGCAGCACATCGTGATCGCGGGCGAGTTGCACGAGACTCCGGCGGGACTCGGGCTGCACGTTGGTCGCGTCGACCACGGTGAGCAGTCCGGCGCGCAGGCGCTGAGAGGCCACGAATCGCAGCGCCTCGAACGCCGCGACCGTGGCCGCCTGGTCGTTCTCGTCGTTCGACACGAGGCCGCGAAAGAAGTCGCTCGACAGGGTCTCGAATGGCCCGAAGTGCTCGCGAGCAAAGGTGGACTTGCCGGAGCCGCTCGATCCGATGAGCAAGACGAGCGACATCTCGGGGATGCTGAGTTCGGTCATCCTCACGCCTTCCTGAACAGCGCGAGCTGGGTTGGCGAGCCGAGTTCGGGATCGACGTCGCCGACCGAGCGGTACTCGACCGAGTACCCGTGCCGATTGCCGACCTCGTCAGCCCACTGCGAGAACTCGGCGCGCGTCCACTCGAATCGATGATCAGGATGACGGAACCGGCCCGCGGCGAGGGACGGGTAGAGCGCGTTGTACTCGGAGTTCGGGGTGGTCACGATGACCGAGTCAGGGCGCGCGTGGCCGAAGACCGACCGCTCGACCGACCCCAGCCGGTCCGGGTCCACATGCTCGATGACTTCCATGAGCACCGCGGCGTCGAGACCGACGATGCGGTCGTCGAGGTAGGTGATCGAAGATTGGATCAGGCTCACGCGGGCACGCTGGGTGTCGCTGAGATCCCGGAGGTGAAGCTTCTCCGCGGCCGTCGCGAGCGATCGAGCCGAGACATCCGTGCCGACGATCGTGGTGAACGCGGGGTCCACGATGAGGCGCTTGAGAAGAGCGCCCTCGCCGCAGCCGAGGTCGGCGACCCGGTGCGCCGTGACATCCTTGAGAGCGGTCAGAACCGCCTCGGCTCGCATCGCGGAGAGCGGCCTCGGCGGCTGCTCGGCCGGCTCGGTCTCGACGAGGTCGTCACCGAGTTCGACGAGCCGCGCTGTCGCGTCGGCGACCATGCTGCGCTGGTGCGCCAGGTAGCGTCTGGTGATCAACTCGCGTTCGGGATGCTCGGGCAGCCAGCCCTCGCCCGCGCGCAGCAGCTTGCCCACCTCGTCATCGCTGACCCAGTAATGCTTCGAGTCGTCGAGCACCGGCAGAAGCACATAGAGCTGGCGGAGGGTGTCAGCAAGACGCACCGTTCCCCGCAGCGTCAGGGTGACGTAGTGGGAGTCGCCCCACTCGGGGATCGTCAAATCCAAGGGGATCGCCGTCTCGGTCACGCTCCAGCCGAGTGGAGCGAACAGGCGGGTCGCCAGCCCCTCGACGCCCTTGCTCGGCACGGACGTCAGCTGCAGCTCAAGATCGAGCGCGCTCGCGGCCAGCTCGGGACGGGAGTCGCAGCGACCGGTCATGGCGGTTCGGAAGAGCTGGCCGATTGCGACCGCGAGCATGGATGAGGATGCGTAGGGCCGGTCGTTCACGTAGTGGCCGAGAGTGAACGAGTCGCTGCCCCCGAAGCGCTTGTTGCGCACGAGCCCGACCGGATCGACCTCAAGAAGCACCGCGGCCGTGCACCGCTCATCGGTCGCCTCGGGATAGAAGACGTGGGCCTGCCCGACGCTCATCTCGAACGATTGAACCTTCGCCGGATGCTTGTGCAACAGGTAGCCCAGATCGGTGGCGTTCGGCCCCGTGTAGCTGATGGTGGCGAGCAAGGTGATCCCGGGTCGAAGGTGAGAAAGTGTTGTACGACTCTACGGGAGGGTGACTGATGAACGGCTAGCTTGGACAGCACTCCAGCTCAGGAGCGGGAATCCACGAAGGCTCGCTACACATCGGTCATGTCTCCCACGTGCCCTTGGCTGGAGAATGGCGGGGTGAACCTGGATGAGCTGCAATCCCTGATGCTCGAGGTCGCTTCGGGGATCAGCGGTGCGATCGTCGAGGTCGGACGCACGGCTCGGCCCCGCCACGACGACGTGTTCATCAGGTTGACGTCGCCTACGGATTCCGAAGTGTTCGCTGTCATCTCAACGCAGGGAAGTGGCACCTTCGAGCTGAGGGTCAACGGTGGCTTCTACACAGGGATCGCGGATGACCTGGCCGACGTCGACGACGTGCGCGGCTATCTCGAGTCGTACGTTCGCGCCGCGCGTGCATACCTTGACGGGCACTGGTCGATTCGCAAGTCGAGGGTGCTCCGAGTTCCCATCCTCACGATCCAGAGGGGCGGGTCTCGGCTCAACCTCGCCTCGCCACGGCACTGGTCGTCGAACGACTCCCGACTGGCTTTCTGAGAGCGGGCAGGGCGAACAGTGGATGTCTGGGAAGTCACACTGCTTTTCGGACCGATCCGATCACGGTCATAGTGCGAGCAAACCGTCAGATAGCGATCGCTTCAGCTCCATCTCGCCTGCGCTGGATGTGCGCCCTGGGAAGCCTCCGCTTTCGAACACCCCATTGAGATAGACGACGAATGACGTTGATTGCTCAGCCACAAACCAACCGTCAGCGCACGCATCGGGCAGTCGAAAGCCGTACGGGGGCCCGCCGCTCACATTCATCTTGTGCAGTCGATCAGGAGCGACAGGGATCACGAAACCACCCATGCTCGGATCGTCAATGGACATCGCTTCCCAAGCCTCGTGTTCGCTCGCCCAAGCGTCCTCAGCCGATCCGCCCGGGTAGCGATCGCCGGCCAATTCGATCACCAGAGGGTCGGCCTCGCTCGATTGCGACCATCGGGGGTGAGTGCCGACCAACCAAACGTCACCGACGATGCGCATCCAGGATGAGACTGTCATTGGGAGAGGACCCCAGCGGACCTCTAGGGTGGCGATCGTGTCCGCCACCGTGGCACTCGGAGGTTGCCAAGGAACAACTGGCTCCTGATCATCGTCGTTCGTGTGAAATGCGTATCCCTGCTCCACCAAGCGACTCACGATCAGTTCGACGTTCGATCTGGCGCGAGTTGCCATCTCATCGCAGACCGCCTGAACCTCGTCAGCTATGGCAGGATCGCGAACGCGTTCGCCGAGCTGCCGGAACTCCCACCACACCGCCTCGCGTTCCCCAGCGCGGTATCGGTCTAGCCAATTCTTCGAGCCCATGCGCGTGATTATCCTCCGCTGGGGCGTTCGAGCTGGAAATGCAGAGTAGAGCTTCTATGG
>CALRZA010000015.1:0-14230 GCA_943372535.1 Auritidibacter sp. Marseille-P8566 | reverse complement strand
GCGCCATGGCGCAGCAACTCGTGGCGGCCGGCCACGACCTCCTGGTCTGGAACCGCACCCCCGCTGCGGCGGACGAGCTCGTTGCCGCTGGGGCCAGGCGAGTGGATGACCCCGCCGAGGCCCTCGCGGCCCCGATCTCGCACTCCATGCTCGCCAACGACGCCGCGGTCGAGGCCGTGCTGTCGGCGGCGAACCTCTCGGGCGCACCCGGACGCATCCACGTCAACCACGCGTCGATCTCCGCCGCCGCGGCCGACCGCGTCGCGGCCGTGCACGCCGCCGCCGGTGTCGCCTACGTCGCGAGCCCCGTGCTCGGGCGGCCCGTCGTCGCCGCCGCGGGCAACCTCAACGTGCTCGTCGCGGGCACGGAGGCCGCCGTGACGGCGGTGATGCCCCACCTCGAGGTGATGGGCCAACGCGTCTGGAACTTCGGCACCGAGCCCCGTCGCGCGAACGTCGCCAAGATCGCCATCAACTTCATGATCCTGCACGCGCTCGAGTCGATGGGCGAGAGCGTGGCGCTCGTCGAAGCGCACGGCCTCGACGCCGCCGACTTCGTCGAGCTGTTCTCCAACACCCTCTTCGGCGGGGTCGTCTACTCCGGCTACGGCGCCATGATCGCCGATAAGCGCTACCAGCCGGCGGGCTTCGCGATGCCGCTCGGCCTGAAGGATCTGTCGCTCGCCGAAGGGCTCGCGGCCGAGGCGGGGCTCACGCTGCCCACGACGGCCGTGCTGCGGGAGCGCTTCGAGGCGGCCATGGCCGACCCCGAGCTGTCCCAGTCCGACTGGTCGGCGGTCGCCGAGGTCACCCGGCGATCGGGTCGCTAGCGGCTACTGCGCGTCGACGCGGCCCTCGCGCATCGCCTGCAGCACATCGACCGCCGAGTTGATCGGTCGGCCGGGCTCGCCATGGCCGAGGTCGGCGAGCGTCTGGTACGGCACGTCGCGACGTCCGATGACGAACCAGACACCCTTGGCGGGGCGATCGCTGGCATTGAGATAGAGGTGCGGGCGACCGGAGTCGAAGCAGAACGAGTCCCCCGGTTCGAGCTCGAAGGTGTCGAAGTCGAGCTTGAGGGTCAGTCGGCCCTCGAGCAGGTAGCCGTACTCGAGGCCGGCGTGGCGCATGAGCTTGCTGTCGACGGAGCTGGAGCCGCCGGGCGCGTAGGTGACCACGAGCGGGTCTGCCACAGCGGAGTCACCGACCGCGAGCCGCTCCCACGTGACGCCGTTCTCCATCTCGATGAGCGGGTTGTCATCGCGACGCTGCACGACCGGGTTGCTCGACAGCGACATCGGGGCGAGGCCCGACGCATCCGGCTGCTGCTCGATCTTGGTTCCCATGAGCGCGTCGAGCGAGATCCCGAGGTAGTTGACCAGCGCATAGAGCGTGCTCACCGAGGGCTGGGTCTTGCCCGTCTCCACCTGCGAGAGCAGGCTCGCGGAGACGCCGACCGACGTGGCGACCGTGCGCAGGCTGAGGCGGCGTTCCTCGCGGACCCGTCGAAGCTCTGCTCCCAGGTCGAAGTGCATGGTCTCGCCCTCTCTGAGGTCCGGGAGGCTCATCTCTGATGTTAACCGCAACTGTACAGGGCCATCACGGCCGGTCCGCGCCAGACGCCGGGAACATGGCGGAGAAGGCGTCCAGGGCGCGCTGAAGGGCGGCCTCATAGGGCAGGTCGGCGAGCTCGTACAGCAGGGGCCGCCCGAGCCGGGCGACTGTGGCCCCACGAGAGGCGGCGACGAGTCGGGCTTCGACGCGCGAGTCGAGGTCGACCGCCGCGACCACCTCGGTGACGAGCCCGAGCTCCCGAGCCCGGTCGGCCGTGAAGGGGATGCCCGAACCGATGTTCTCCATCGCCGCTCGCGCGCCCAGGCGGTGGATCAGCGGCACCTGCGCGACCATGGGCCAGATGCCCGCGGCGACCTCCACGGTGCCGATCAGCACGTCGTCGCGGGCGACCGCGGAGTCGCAGGCCGCGACGATCGCGGCGCCCGAGGCCAGGGCATCCCCGTTGACCCGGGCGATCACCGCGCTGCCGAGCCGCGGGAAGAGGCCCAGCAACTCGACCAACGAGGTCGCGAACTCGACCGGGTCGGCGCCCGCTCGGATGGCCTCGATGTCGAGTCCCGCGCAGAAGTCGTCTCCGGCCCCCGTGACGATGATCCCGGTGACGTCGGGATCCTCGTCGGCAGCCCGCAGCTCAGCGACGAGCCGCGCCATTCCCGTGGGGCCCAGCAGGTTGCGCCCCGGACCGGAGATGGTCACCGTTGCGAACATCACCGCTCCGTTCTGGGATCAGATCCCGCCGCGACCATCCGGGGTGTTGAGGTGCGACTGCGAGTCGCGGGTCGTGTTGAGCACGCCCCCGACGGAGTAGTAGCGCTGGCCGGCGACGAGCAGCTCCTCAGCCGGGAACTTGGTGATGACCTCGCACCCGTCGGCGGTCACGACGACCTCCTCCTCGATGCGCGCAGCACCCCAGCCGTCCTTCGACGGCCAGTAGGTCTCGAGGGCGAAGACCATGCCCTCCTGCAGCACTTCGGGGTGGTCGAGCGAGACGAGGCGCGAGAAGATCGGCTTCTCCCAGATCGACAGGCCCACGCCGTGGCCGTACTGCAGGGCGAAGGCGGCCTCCTCGTCGGCGAAGCCGAACTCCTGAGCGGTCGGCCAGACCTGCACGATGTCGGCGGTGGTCGCCCCCGGCTTCACCAGGGCGATCGCGCGGTCCATGTACTCCCGGGCGCGCGTGTAGGCGTCCTTCTGCGCGGAACTCGCGGAGCCGACGGCGAAGGTGCGGTAGTAGCACGTGCGGTAGCCGTTGAACGAGTGCAGGATGTCGAAGAAGGCCGGGTCGCCGGGGCGGATCAGACGGTCGCTGAAGACGTGCGGATGCGGCGAGCAGCGCTCCCCCGAGATGGCGTTGACGCCCTCGACGTACTCCGAGCCCAGGTCGTAGAGCGTCTTGGCGACGAGGCCGACGGCCTCGTTCTCGCGCACGCCGGGCCGGAGAAAACGGTAGAGCTCCTCGTAGGCGGCATCCACCATCGAGGCCGCCTGGGTGAGCAGGCGGATCTCGTCACCGGTCTTGATGCGGCGGGCCTCCATGAACACCTGCTGGCCGTCGACGACGGTGATGCCCTCGTTCTGCAGCGCGAAGAGGATCGGCAGCTCGATGACGTCGACGCCGAGCGGCTGGTCGGCCAGGCCGAACTTCTCGAGTTCGCGCTTGATCTTCTTCGCGACGCCCTGGGCGATCTCGGACTCCGGCGAGAACGCGCCCCGCAGCGTCGAGATGCCCGCACGGGCGCCCGACTCCAGCCGAGGGCGGGTCGTGCCCTCGTGCGGGGCGTGCGGGTCGGCATCCATCTCGGCCGTCGTGCGGTCGAGCCACGGGTTGTAGAGCTTGTGGTGCTTGGCCGCCGAACCGAAGTCCCACGAGATGGGATCGGTGTTGCGGGTCAGCAGGCTGAAGCGGATGAGCTTGTCCATCGCCCACGTGCCGATGTGGGTCGACGTCATGTAGCGGATGTTCGAGAAGTCGAACGCCAGCAGCGCTCCGAGCTCGGAGATCTCGAGCTCGGCCTTCAGACGCGACAGGCGATCCGACCGCAGACGCTCGAAGTCGACACGCGCCTCCCAGTCGACCGCGTTCATGCCGGTCGTCCCCGTGTTCTTCATCAGACCCTCTCAGACGTGGATGACGTATCGAGCGCACGCGCTCGTCTCGCTTGGCGGAACCGGGCCACCATCGGAACGATGGCGGCGAAGATGACGAAGATGCCCTGGAGCCAGTACTGCCACGAGAGCGACAGGGAGAGGAACGACAGCGAGCTCGTGATCGTCTGCAGCAGGATGCCGGCCACGGCGACCGCGATCGCCGATCCGGATCCGCCGAAGATGCTCGCTCCGGCGATGACGATCGCGGTGACCGAGGTCAGGGTGAGGGCCTGTCCGGTGTTGGCGTCGCCGATGCCGGTCTTGGAGTAGAGCATGAACCCGCCGATCGCGGCGAGCACTCCCGCGGCGACCGTGGCGAAGAGGCGCATCGAGTCGACGCTGACACCCATGCGGTTGGCCTTCATGGGGTCGGAGCCCGCGGCACGCAGCCCCCGACCAAGTCCGGTGCGGGTGATCATCCACCACAGCCCCACGGCGATGCCGAGCGCGATGATCAGCACGAGCGGCACGCCGCCGATGGTGGTGCCGATGGCCGTCATGATCTCGGGAGTCGCCGAGCCGCCCGGGAAGGGACGAAGCACCTGGGCGAGACCCACGACCGCGATCGACGTCACGAGGGTGGCGATGACGGGCGGGATCGAGAGGCGCGTCACGAGCAGGCCGTTGATGAGGCCGACGAACGCTCCGGCGAGCACCGCGAGCACGACGCCGAGGGCGAACATGCCTCCCGACGATCCGAAGAACGAGATCACGACGCCGGAGAGGGCGACGACCGAGCCGATGCTGAGGTCGATGCCACCGGTCATGACGACGAGCAACTGCGCGAGGCCGACGAGGATGAGGGTGGCCGACGCCGCGAGCAACTGGCTCATGCTCAGCGGGCTCAGGAACGCCGGGGCGACGATCGCCGTGGCGATGCCGAGGATCACCGTGAGTCCCGCGAGGATGCCCGCCTGGGCCTCGCCGCCGAACGTGAAGCGCTTGCGGCGGGCCGGCACGGCCGAGACCGTGGTCATCGAGTGGCCGGTGGACATCACGGCGGCGCCGGTGATGGACCGCTCGGTCACATCGTTGCCGTCGAGCACCGCCTGCACTCGACCGCGGGAGAAGACCAGCACCTGGTCGCAGAGTCCCTCGAGCTCGACGGCATCGGTCGAGAGCACCACGACGGCGACACCGGAGCTGGCCATCTGGCGGAGGAAGGCGTAGATCTCGACGCGCGCGCCGGCATCCACACCCTGCGTCGGGTCTTCGACGATGAGCACGCGCGGGTCGCCGAGGCGGGAGCGGGCGAGAAGCACCTTCTGCTAGCTTCCGCCCGAGAGGGAGGTGACCGGGGTCTCGAGGGTCGGCGTCTTCACTGCCAGACCGGCGATCGCCTTCTGGCTGAGCGCGTACTCGCGCGAGCGATTCGCGATGCCTCCGGGCATCACGGTGTCGAGGGACGGCGCGACGACGTTCTCGCGCACCGACATCTTGCCGAACATGGCCTCGCCGAGGCGGTCGCCCGGCAGGAAGGCGATGCCCGCGCGGGTGGCCGAGCGGTGCGACCGGAGGCGCACGGGCGTGCCCGCGACCGTCACGGTGCCCTCGACCATGCCCTTGCCCGAGAGCGCTCGCATGAACTCGCGCTGACCGTTGCCCTCGACGCCGGCCAAGCCGACGATCTGGCCCGGGCGGACGGTGAGCGAGACGTCGTGGAACCGGGCCCCGCTCGCGCCGCTGACGGAGAGCAGCGGAGCCTCGGACGACGCGGCGGGCTTCTCGGGGAACGTGGTCTCGAGCGAGCGTCCCACGATCAGCTCGACGATCTGGTCGGAGGTGAAGTCGCTCACCTCGCCGCGGCCGACGACCTTGCCGTCGCGCAGAACCGTGAGCTCGTGAGCGATCTCGACGACCTCGGGGATGCGGTGGGTGATGTAGACGATGGCGACGTCGCGGGCGAGGAGTTCGGCGATCCGCTCGAACAGCCAGCGGGTCTCCTCGGGCCCGAGGGCCTCCGTCGGCTCGTCGAGCACGAGCACCTGCGGGTCCGACGCGAGAGCGGCCGCGATCTCGATGAGGTGAGCCTCACGCAGGGAGAGAGTGGAGATCAGGGCGGCCGGGTCGATCTCGAGTCCGAGCGACGTAAAGTGCGAGGTGAGCCACGCGGCAGCGCCGGCGCGGCGCGGGCGGCGCGACTCGGGCAAGAGCAGCAGAACGGCGTCGAGCACCGTGAGAGAGGGGGCGAGAGCCGGGATCTGGTAGACGATCGCCAGACCGCGCTCGCGAGCCACGCGGGGTTGAATTCGCGTGAACTCCTCGCCGGCGAGGCCGATCGTGCCTGAATCAGGCACGACCGACCCCGCGGCGATTCCGACCAGCGTCGACTTACCGGCACCGTTCTCTCCGAGGATCGCGTGGACCTTGCCCCGCACGGCGGTGACGCTCACGTCACTCAGCGCGCGAACGCCGGGGTAGGTCTTGGTGATCTCGGTGAGGACGAGCACGGGCTCGGTGTTGGTCGTGGTGTTCATGATTAGCTGAACAGCTCCGCGATCTCGTCAGCCGTGAGCAGCGTCGACGGGGTGGCGTCGGACGGAGCGTCGGGCAGGCAGGCCTCGGACGGCAGGATCGAGCCGGGGGTGGTGCCGGTCGAGTCCTCGTAGATCTCGAGGTTGTAGATCGACGGCTCGGAGTTGTCCAGGCCGTTGATGGCGCCGAGCGCCTTGCGGAGCGCGACGCGACCGATCCAGGTGCGCGACGAGTTCGTCGCGAGCTCGAAGCCGGGGTTGTTGGCCTTGAGGGCGTCGAAACCACAGCTCAGCGAGTTGTCGTCGGTCGAGGTCATGATCGGCAGGGTGATGCCGGCGGCCTCGTACGCGCGGATCGCGCCGTTCATGACGGCTCCGTAGTCGGTGATGACGGCGTCGATGTCCGGGAACTGCGCGAGCAGACCCGCCATGGCGGTCTGAGCCTGCGCCGGGTCCCAGTTGGTGACGACGGGCTCCGGGGTCAGGAGGGTGATCTGCGGGTTGTCCGCGAAGACCTCCGTGATGCCCTCGAACTCACCCACGGAGACGGCCGCACCGGCCGGACCACCGAGGAAGACGACGTTGCCGCCCTCGTCACCGAGCTGGTCGACGACCCACTGGGCCCACGAGGCACCCACGAAGGGCGGCGACTGGTCGGCGTAGTCGAGGAAGCCCTCGCCGGGCGCGGCGCCCGGGTCGGAGGCGAATGCGATGACGATCGATCCGGCATCCGTGGCCGTCTTCATGGCGGGCAGGTGCGCCTCACCCGGGCCGGCGTCCGGGATCACCAGGATGATGTCGGTGCCCTTGGCGGCCATGCTGGTGATCGCCGAGGTGGTCGCGGCGAGGTCACCGCGACCGGCGGCGAACTCGACGCTCGTGATCTGCTCGCACTTGGCGGCTTCGCTCTCGATCTCGGCGAGCACGGTCTGCGACCAGGTGTTGGTGCCGTAGCCGTCGACGACACCGACGGTGATGGGCTCCTCGCCGCACACGTCGGCGATGTCGATGAACTGGCTGACGTCTCCGACCTTGCCGATCGAGATGTCGGCGGTGGCGGTCTCGCCGCCTTCGCCGGTGCTGTTCGTCGACGAACAGCCCGTCAGGACGAGCCCGGCCACGGCCAGGACCGCCACGGCAGCGCGCGTGGTGCGCGCCGTTGGGATGCGATTCATTTCACACTCCTCTTTGAGTCTTGCTGGTGATTTAGGGGGTAGAGCGTTTCCGAACGAGACCCTTGAGCCTCGACGAAGAGCCGCCCAGCTGAAGCTGGGCGACGATCCCGACGCCGATGATGAGCGCCTGGACGATGTTCTGCACGGCCGTGAGGGTCGTGAAGGTCTGCACGAGCTGAGTGAGCTGCGCGAGGAAGAGGGCACCGAGGGCGGTGCCGACGAGGCTGCCGCGACCGCCGGTGAGGGCGGTTCCGCCGAGAACCACGGCGGCGATCGAGGGCAGCAGGTAGGTGTCGCCCGCGGTGAGCGTCGGCGTGCGCAGCAACCCCGCGAGCAGCACGCCCGCGCTCGCGGCGAGCGCGCTCGCGAGCCAGTAGGCGGAGATCACGTAGCGCCGCACGGGCACCCCGATGATCTCGGCCGACCGCGGGTTCTCACCGACGAGTTCGAAGCGGCGTCCCACCCGGGTGAGCTTGAGCACGACCTGCACGACGGTGACGATGACGAGGGCGATGATCGCCAGCACGGGGATGCCCCCGACCTTGCTGATCGCGAAGGCGCTGAGGTTGGGGTCGCTCTGGCCGCTGAATCCGCCCGAGATGGCCTGAACCGCGCCGACGAGCAGCGCGTTGGTGGCGATCGTGACGACGAGCGGGGGCAGGCCGAAGAAGGCCACGATGATGCCGCTCAGAAGACCGAAGAGCGAGGTGCCGACGATCGCGATCACGAGGGCGAGCGGCAGGCCGATCGCGGGGTCGCTGCCGAGGCTGGAGGCGAGCAGCGCCCCGAGAGTCACGGCGCCGGGCAGCGACAGGTCGAGGCCACCCTGCTGGATGACGAAGGTCTGGCCGATGGCGACGATGGCAATGAGTGCGGCGAACGGCAGCATCGAGATGATCGCCGTGGTGCCGATGCTCGCCGGAGCGATCAACGGACTCACGGCGAAGAGGAGTGCGACGGCGATGAAGGCGCGCGTTGCCGGCCACGAGAGCACGACCGAGACCAGCGAGCCGCGGTTCGCGGGCGCCTGGCGCGGAGCCACCTCGGCGGGCGCCGTCGATGTCGACATCGTGATCAGCCCAGTTCCGGGTGCCAGTTGCCGCCGAGCTTGGCCTCGGGCATCTCGCTGATGATGTGATCGCGCGAGGCGAGCGCCATGGCCTTGAGCTTGTCGTAGTCGACCCCGACGAGGGCGCCGTTCTTCTTCACGTGGCGGCCCTCGACGAAGACATCCTTCACCAGGCCGGGGTGGGCGCCGTAGACGACGGCACCGAACGGGTTGTTCATCGGCGTGATGGCCAGCGAACGGTCATCCAGCACCACGATGTCGGCCGCCTTGCCGACCTCGAGCGACCCGGTCACGTGGCCGAGCCCGGCGGCGTTGGCGCCGTCGATCGTCGCGAAGCGGATGACCTCGGCACAGCTGAGGCCGATCCGCTCGATGACCTCGCCGGTCTCCACCGCCGGAGCGTTGTCGAGGGCGCGCTGCATGCCGACCGCGGTGCGCATCGTGCCGAACATGTCGCCACCGTTGGAGCTGCAGACGTCGATCGAGAAGGCGGGGCGGATGCCGGCCTTGATGAGACGACCGGTCGCGGGGAATCCGTGGCCCATCTGCATCTCGACGTCGGGCGAGACCGAGGCGGAGCCGCCGGAGTCGGCGATGATGCGCAGCTCGTCGTCGGAGAGGGTGTTGCAGTGCACGTAGGTGGTGCGGTCGGAGAGCAGGCCGTCCTTCTGCAGCTTGAGGATCGGGCCGCTCTTGCCCCAGTACCCGTCGCCGACGTGCACCGTGACGCGCAGGTCGAGGTCCTTGGCCAGAGCGAAGTCGTAGGCGTTGACCTCGGGCAGGGTGAACTGCGGTCCGCGCAGGGCCATCGCCATGGTCACGAGGCCGGTGTTGTCGGAGAAGTACTCTTCGCGGATGCGGCGGGCGTCATCCGGGTGGTTGTTGGGCGAGGGCAACGGAGCGCCCCACTGCTTCGAGCCGCCGCCATGGGCGAAGACGGCGCGCATGCCGGTGTCCTTGAGCGCCTGGATCGCGGCGTCGGCGTGAGCCGGCGTCGCGAGGTTGTGCGACCAGTCGACGAGGGTCGTGATGCCGCTGTCGAGGGCCTCGAGCGCGCCGAGATAGTTGCCGGCGTAGGTGTCCTCCGGACGGAAGTGCTTGCTCAGTCCGGTGTGCAGACCGGCGAGATACTCCGTGAGCGACCAGTCCGACGCGATCTCGCGGATGACCGACTGCCAGGTGTGGCGGTGCGTGTCCACGAAACCCGGGAGCACGATGCGCCCCGTGATGTCGATGACCTCGGCATCGCCGGCCTCCAGCCCTCGGCCGATCGCAGCGATCGTGCCGTTGGTGATGAGGATGTCGGCGCCCTCGAGGACTTCACCCTCGGCTGCTGCCGTGATGACCGTTCCGTTGCGAAGAAGGGTGCTCGCGCTCATGGTCGTCATTGACTCCTTGGCTCGGGAACGCCGCTGTCAAGACGACCGCGTCGTTGCGTGGGTGCTTACGTCATCGTAGGAGTGACACTGCACAGTGTCAAGCCTGAGTGATCATTCTGTGTAGTTGGACTGAACTTACGCGCGGTCGCGGTAGAGCGGGATGTCGATCGGAGGCTGCGGGATGAATCCGCCGTTCCGATCCATCTGGTCGTAGAGGTAGTCGTGAGACTCCTCCAGCTGCCGCAGGGCTGCGGCGACGTCGACGTGCACGAGCTTTCCGCCGCGCTTGACGATGCGGCCGTCGACGAGCACGGTGTCGACGTTGCCCGAGTTGGCCTGGGCGATGACCGCCCCGCCCGGCTCGCGGCGGTTCCAGCCCGCCTGACTGACGCCGCCCATCTCGAGCAGCACGATGTCGGCCCGCTTTCCGGGCGAGAGGCTGCCGACGACGTCTCCGACGCCGGCCGCTTTCGCGCCGTTCACCGTGAGCCAGCTCAGGGCGTCATGGGTGGTCCACGCCATCTCCTGCGGGGCGACCATGCGCTGGTAGCCGGGCTCGTCCGCGCGCCAGCGGCTCGCCTGCAGCACGAGCCGGCTGTGCGAGATCATGTCGCCGCCGCATCCGCTCACGCAGTCGATGCCGAGGCTCGGACCGGGGGTGTACTTCGTGACCTCCGCGATCGCGGGGAAGCCCATACCCATCTGCATCTCGGTCTCGGCGCAGACCGACACCATGGTGCCGGTGTCGCGCAGCAGCTCCCACTCCTCGGGGGTGTTGAAGGTGCAGTGCACGAGCAGCAGGTCGTCGCCGAGCAATCCGTTGGCGGCGAAGACCTCGACGTCCTTGAAGAGCTGCCGCACCATCACCTGGTTGGCGTGGCTCGTGATGCGGGCGCCGAGCTCCCGGGCGAAGCGGAACTCCATCGCGACCTCGTCGACCGGCGTGATCGTCAGCTCCTGCGGGGCGATGCCGAAGCGCAGGATCGAGTTGTCGGAGAAGTACTGGTCGCGGATCTCGCGGGCGAGCTTCTCGCGGGTCGAGAACTTCGACGGGTCGGCCGAGCCGCTCACGCCACCCTTGCTCTCCGACCAGGTGTTCTCAGTCACCGGCGTGAGCCCGTGCCCGTACAGCCCTCGGATGCCCGCATCCGTCAACCCCGTGACCGCGGCATGCGCGCACTCGGGGTCGAGGATGTTGTGGCAGTAGTCGACGATCGACGTGACGCCGCTGTTGAGCGCGTCGAGAGCCCCGAGGTAGTTGCCGACGTACATGTCCTGCGCGCGATAGCGCGGCGCCATCTGCAGGCGGATGCCGCGCAGGTAGTCGGGGATGTTGCCGTCGGCGAGGATGCCGCGCAGCGCCGTCTGCCAGGTGTGCCGGTGGGTGTCGACCATTCCCGGCATCGCGATCATGGTCGACGCATCGATGACCTCGGCATCGGCCTCGATGCCCGGACGCACCTCGACGATGGTGCCGTCATCGATGAGGATGTCGGCGCGCTCGAGGTCTCCGAGCGTCGGGTCCATCGTGACGACGGCGGCGTTCTTGATCAGGGTGCGCACGGCGGTGCCTTTCGTGGTCATGCGGTGTGAACCGGGAGCCGGGGCTCCGCGATCCACGGGTCGATCAGGGTCTTGATCTGGCGTGACTGGCCGGCCACCAGGGGCTCGAGTCCGTCGTCGATGAGCGCGCTCAGGGGGATCACCTCGCGGGTGAAGTCGGTCCAATCGGGTCGCTGGCCGAGCAGACGCACCGCTTCGGGCAGATCGGTCGCGAAGACGAGGGCGACGGTACCGACGATCGTGTACTCGCGCAGCGTCCAGCGACCGAGCACTTCAGCCTGCGGACGCTTCTGGATGCCGACGGGCACGATCACCGCCCCGGGCTGTGCCGCCCCGAGCACCGACTCGAGACCGGGTGCGGAGCCGCTGACCTCGAAGAAGACCTCTGCCTCCATGCCCAGCTCGGCGAGTCGCTCCGGCAGGGTGGCCTGGCCCGCCTGCAGGGTCGCGAATGCGCCGAGGGTCGTGGCGAGCTCGAGGCGCGACGGGTCGAGATCGACGACCAGCACGCGCGCGCCGGTCGCGGCCGCGGCATAGGTGAGGAAGGCGCCGATGCCGCCGACTCCGACGACCACGGCATCCTGCCCGGCGGCCAGGCCGCTGCGGCGCACGGCATGCACGGCGACGGCCATCGGCTGCGCGAGAGCCAGAGTGTCGAGGGGTAGCCCCGACTCCGTGACATTGAGCACGATGCTCGCGGGCACCGTGACGTATCCGGCCAGGCCGCCATCGCGGTGCAGACCGACCGTGTGGTACTCGCGGCAGAGGTTGGTGCGACCCCGGCGGCACATCAGGCAGGTGCCGCACGAGATGCCGGCACCGCACACGACGAGGGCGCCGACGCTGAGACTCGTGACACCGGCACCGACCGCCTCGACGGTGCCCGCGAACTCGTGCCCGAGCACGATCGGGTCGACCTCTCCGGATTCGTGCTGGGGAACCAGCTGAGGGCCGAGGGAGTACTCCGCCGCGTCCGAGCCGCAGATCCCCGCGGCGCCGATCCTGATGAGCACCTCACCGGGGCCCGGGGTCGGGGTGTCGCGATCCTCGATCTGGATGTCGCGCATCCCGCGGTAGACCGCTGCCTTCATGAGTGTGTGTCCTTCGCGTGCTGTCAGCGGTGAGGGGGTCGGTCAGGCCGGGGCTCATGCCCCGACCTGACCGACGTGCAAGGCGGAGCCGCCTCAGTCCTCCTGGTACCCGTAGGGGTTGGCGATGCGCTCCTGCGGCTCGAGGGGCGGGTGCATGCCCTCCTCCCAGTCCTTCTCACCGAGCTGCGAGCGCACGTACTCGACCGACTTGGCGACGGCGTCGCGCACCGGCGCGAGGTCGAGGTCGATGCGCTTGCCGTCGAACTTGACGACCTTGCCGTTGACGACGACGGTGTGCACATCCGCGGTGCCGGCCTGGTACACGACGTGGGCCGTCGGGTTGAGGATCGGGGTCATCGCCGGCGACTGGTCGTTCTTAATCAGCAGCAGGTCGGCCTTCTTGCCCGGCGTGATCGAGCCGATCTTGTCCTCCATGCCAAGGGACTTGGCGCCACCCATGGTGGCCATCCAGATCACGTCTTCGGCGCGCAGCTTGTTGACGTTGATCGTCTCGCCCTTGGCGTGAGCCTCGAGGTGGTCGCGCGACCGGTCGGAGCTCAGCGTGGCGCGCATGGCCGAGAAGTAGTCGGCGCTCCACCACACGCTCGTGTCCATCGACAGCGAGGCCGGGATGCCGTACTTGCGCAGCTCCCACGTCGACGGGTAGCCCTGGCCGGCGCTCTGCTCGCTCTCGGTGGCAACCGAGACGGTTCCGCCGGTGGCGGCGATCTTGTGGTAGCTGTCGGGCGAAAGGGTCGCGGCATGCACGTACGTGATCTCGGGCGTCATGAGGCCCGCCTTGTACATGTGGTCGATGCCGTTGTCGGTCGTGGCACCCCAGACACCGGCATGCGTGGTGACGCGCAGTCCGTTGTCGCGAGCCCACTCGAACGCCGCCTTCTCGGGGAAGTCCTCGGAGTCGGGCACGTCGAACGCGATCTGCATGCCGAGCATGTCGGTCTGCGGGTGCGCCTTGATCCACGCCTGGAAGTTGGCGTCGGCCGTCCACTCCCACGGGGCTCCCAAGTAGTTGCCGTAGCCGAGCACGAATCGGCCCGGGATCTCGTCGAAGGCCTGCAGTGCGGCATCCGCGTAGTCGGGGGTGCGCAGGGCGTGCGACCAGTCGAGCGTGGTCGTGACGCCGGTGTCGACCGACTCGAGCGCGCTGAGCAGGTTGCCTGCGTAGATGTCTTCGGGGCGGAAGACCTGCCCGTGCTGGAGGTAGTAGAAGACGAAGTACTGGCTGAGCGCCCAGTCGCCGCCATAGCCGCGCAGAGCCGACTGCCACATGTGGCGGTGGGTGTCGATCATGCCCGGCATCAGGATGCCGTCGGTGGCGTCGACCTCGACCGTGCCCTCGGGCACCGAGAGGCCGACACCGACGGCGACGATCTCGTCACCGGAGATGTGGACATCGGCGCCACGGAGAACTCCGGGGGTGTCGACGGTGATGACGGTCGCGTTGCGGAACACGATGGGTCGTCCCGGAGTGAAGTCCTCCGCATGTGCCTGGCTGTGAGCCATTGATCCTCCTCGTTGAGAAATTCAGCCTCACTTTACACTTCTGCACCCACGCTTTGTCCAGAAGAATTTCCCGGCCGCCGGAATCAGGGGTGATTCGGGCCCGCGCGGACGGAATTGTGCACTTATGTTGCAGATGACCAGCACTTTTGCTTAGTCTGCCTCCCGAATCCGCCCGCGCGAACCGAAGGGGCGCCGGTGAACGGATGTTTATCTCGACTTTATTTCTTGGCCG
>CALRZA010000014.1:0-14999 GCA_943372535.1 Auritidibacter sp. Marseille-P8566 | reverse complement strand
CGTCGCGGCAGTTTTCTCGGGAACACCGGCACGCCCCGAGAGCCATACCCGGCGGTTCGCGCTCATGGGCGGCTCCGCCACGATCACCGTGGTCGGCGGCACCGCGACCCTGCTCGATCGCCTCGTGGCGCTGGCCGATCGCTGCGAGGCGCTGTGGAGTCGATTCCTGCCGCGGAGTGACATCACACGACTCAACTGGTCGGAGGGCCGCGAGACGGCGGTCGATCCGCTCACGATCCGGCTCATCCGGGCGATGATCGATGGCGCCGACGAGACCGCCGGCGCCTTCGACCCGACGCTGCTGCCAGACCTCCTCGATCTGGGCTACACCTCGTCGATCGTCGCCCCGGAGCTCACGACCTCGTTGCCCTCGAGCGCTCGAGCGCCCGGGCGGCTCTCGGATATCGTGCTCGACCAGGACACCGTCACGATGCCCGTCGGCACCACTCTCGACGCCGGCGGCATCGGCAAGGGGCTCGCCGCCGACCTGATCACCGAACTCGGGATGGCCGAGGGCGCCTGGGGCGTCTTGGCCGAGATCAGCGGTGACGTCGTCGTCGCCGGCGAGGCTCCCGGCGGTGCCCCGTGGCGGGTCGGGGTCGAGGATCCCTTCGGTGCCACCGAGCATCGCGCGATCATGAGGCTGACCCGCGGCGCGCTCGTCACCTCGAGCCAACGCAAGCGTCGCTTCGGCGACCAGCACCACCTCGTCGACCCCGCGACACACCGCAGCGCCGACACCGGCATCCAGACGGTCTCCGTCATCGCGGCCACGGGGGCGCGCGCCGAGGCCCTCACGAAACCCGGCTTCCTCCGCGACCCGGCGGACTACCTCGCGTGGCTTCCGCTCGTCGGCGCTGCGGGGCTGCTCATCGACGACACGGGGGCCGCCCAGGCCTCCGAGAACTGGGACCGGTACCTCTGATGGATGCGCACTTCTGGTGGTATGTCACGCGAGCGAGCGCGATGATCGCGTGGGGGCTCATGACGCTCTCGGTGCTGTGGGGCATCCTGCTCTCGACCCGCATCCTGCGCCATGTCGACAACCCGGCCTGGTTGCAGGATCTGCACCGCTACTTCGGCGGCAGCGCCATCGTGATGGTCGCCTTGCACATGGTGTCGCTCATGCTCGACGGCTGGCTCTCGATGACCCTGCCCGAGGTGCTCATCCCGTTCGTCTCCGAGTACCGGGCCGTGCCGGTGGCCCTCGGCGTCATCGCGTTCTACCTGCTCGTCACCGTGCAGCTGACCTCGCTGATGATGGCGCGGATGCCGCGGCGAGCCTGGAAGGCGATCCACTACACGACCTACGCGACCCTGATCCTCGTCTCGTTCCACGCCGGGCTCTCGGGCACCGATGTGGGCTCGACGTGGTATCAGGTCGCCTCGATCGGTCTCATCACGGTGACGGTGTCGGCCGTGCTGCTGCGCATCCTCGCCGGCTCGAAGTCCCGGGCGACTGCAGGCACCACGCCCCGCACGGACGCCCCTCGAACGACGGCGATCCTGTCGCCGACTCCCACGCGCACGCCGGAGCTCGTCGGTGCCTCAACGACCTCGATGCTCGCGGTCGCCCGATCGCTTCCGCCGCTGCCGGTTGCCCCGCCGCGCCCGATCGAACGGCGTGAGATGGTCGTCTCCGAGGTGCGCCGCGAGGCCGAGGGCGTTATCTCGGTGCGCCTGCTGCCTCTGGGCGGCGGCACCCTGCTCGCGTGGTACCCCGGAGCCCACATCACCCTGCACCTGCCCACCGGTCTGCAGCGGCAGTACTCGCTCTGCGGAGATCCCGCCGACCGCGGGCACTACGACATCGCGGTCCTGCGGACAGCCGATTCGGCCGGGGGCAGCCGCTGGATCCACGAGAACCTGCGCGCGGGGATGACCCTCGTCGTCGACGGACCCCTCAACCACTTCGAGCTCGAGTCGGCGAACCAGTACCTCTTCATCGCCGGCGGCATCGGCATCACCCCCCTCAAGGCGATGATCGAGTCGCTTCCCGCGCAACGGTCGTGGCGACTGGCCTACTTCGGGCGCAGCCGCACGACGATGCCGTTCGTGACCGAGCTGCTCACCCGCTACCCCGGCCAGGTCGGGGTGTTCGCCAGCGACGAGTGCGAGACGCACGAGGTGCTGCAGCGCATCCTGCTCGGGGCGCAGCACGAGGTCTACTGCTGCGGGCCGGCGAGCCTCATGGATGCCGTCGCCCGCGTCGTTCCTCGCGAGCGGCTTCACCTCGAGCGCTTCATCCCCGTGGTTCGTGAGGCGCAGACGGCGCCTCACTCGGTGCGCATCACCGCCCTGCGCAGTGAGCGCGAGGTCGAGGTCGCCGCGGGCGAGAACGTGCTCGCCGCCCTCGAGGCCGAGGGTCTGCCGGTCACCGGCTCGTGCCGCAAGGGCGTGTGCGGCAGCTGCGAGGTGCGCGTGCTCAGCGGCACCCCCGAGCACCTCGATTCGGTCATGGACGACACCGACAAAGACGACCTGGGCGTCATGTACCCGTGCGTCTCGCACTCCCGATCGACCGAGCTGGTGCTCGACCTCTAGCTCGGGCTGGCCGAGCGGCCCCGCACCCGCACGAGAACCGCGGCACCCAGCACGACGACGACCGCGACGATCGCCGCGACGCCCGTGATCGTCGACGCCGGCTCGCCCGTGAGGCGCCCGACCGCGACCCACGAGAGGCCCCACGCGAGCGAGAGCGCGGGGGCGATGCGACCCTTCCCGGCGATCGCGATGGCGATGCCGGCACCCGCGGCGGCGACGATGACGATGACCGACCAGAGCTCGGGCGGCCAGCCGAAGCCGGTGAAGCCGCTCGCGACGAGCAGGGCGGTGACGTTGGCGGCGGTGGCGATCGCGACCCACCCCAGGTAGAGGCCGAGCGAGCCGTCGGTGAGCAGAGCATCCCAGCGCGTGGTCGCCGGCAGCGCCGTGAGATCGAGCAGGATGCGCAGCAGCACGGCGAGCAGGATCACGATGATCGGCACGCTGAGCGGCAGCAGGTCGAACTGGATCGAGAGGATCCAGGCGGCGTTGAGGATGAGCGAGGCGGCGACCCAGTAGCCGATGCGGCGGTGCCGCTCCGCGCCGGACTGGCCGGGCAAGAACTGCCACACGGCATACGCGATGAGCCCGAGGTAGATGACCGACCAGATCGAGAACGCGGGGGTGGCCGGGGCGATGAGGGTCGCGTCGGCGGCCAGCGCGCCGCCGGCGGCATCCTGGATCGGGGTGCCACCCGCGGCCCCGGAGCCGACGAACGATCCGATCACCGCGATGACCGCGGAGGCCGCGACCGTGATCTGGCGGGCGATGTCTCGTGCGTCTCTCAAGATGGCGACCTCCTCGTGGCGTTCCTCCAGCCTAAGCGGACCGCTAGCGTGGGGCCATGACGGCGCGACTCGACTCAGTCAACATCGGACGCCCGGCGCCCAACCCGCACAAGAGCACGGGCACGACGGGAATCGACAAGCGGCCGCAAGACGGGCCGATCGAGGTGCGCGACCCCGGCCCCAAGCACGGTGGGCTGGGCAGCGGCATCGTCGGTGACTACCTCGGCGACCAGAAGCACCACGGCGGGTCGGCCCAGGCGCTCTACGCGTTCGAGCGGGAGGACCTCGATCGGTGGATGGAGCGGCTCGAGCGCGATCTCCCCAACGGCTTCTTCGGGGAGAACCTCACGACGACCGGGCTCGACGTCAACGGAGCTCGGCTCGGCGAGATCTGGCGCCTCGGCGACGCCGTCGAGGTGCAGGTGACGAGCCCGCGCATCCCGTGCAACACGTTCCGCGGGTGGGTCGACGAGCCGGGCTGGCTGCGCACCTTCACCCTCGACGCACGGCCCGGGGCGTACCTGCGCATCCTCACGCCCGGGGTGATCGCGGCGGGGGACGCGGTCACGGTCATCCACCGCCCCGACCACGACATCACGATCTCGCTCGCGTATCGCGCCACCACCACGGAGCGCGCGCTGCTGCCCCGCCTGCTCGAGGCCGGTGACGACCTCGATCCCGAGCTGCGCGAGCAGGTCGCGAGCGGCACGCTCATCGAGCTGGGCTGACGGGTGCGGCGTTGACGGGTAGCGTCGAGCCATGACGTTCAACGACAACGCGAAGATCGACCCGAGCCGGGTCAGCCGGCGGGGCCGCACGACGGGCATCGCGCTCGGCGGCGGCGGCGTGCTCGTGTTCGTGGGGCTCTTCGTGATCTCGCAGTTGCTCGGCGTCGACCTCACCGGACTCGCGGGCGGCGGCACCCAGCCGGTCGGCCCCGATCAGGAGCTGTCGCAGTGCGACACCGGCGCCGAGGCAAACGCGAGCATCGACTGCCGCATGGCCGGGGATGCCGACTCGCTCGACACCTACTGGGCCGACCAGTTCGAGTCGGGCTACCGCTCGACGCAGATCGTGCTCTTCACCGGCCAGACGTCGACCGGATGCGGCGCCGCCTCGAGCGCGGTCGGTCCGTTCTACTGCCCGGGCGACGAGACGATCTACCTCGACACCGACTTCTACGACGTGCTGAGCTCGCGCTTCGGCGCCTCGAGCGCGCCGCTCGCGCAGATGTACGTCGTCGCTCACGAGTGGGGTCATCACGTACAGAACATCTCGGGCATCATGAACGGCCTCGACCTGCAGGACACCGGTCCGACCTCGGATGCCGTGCGCCTCGAGGTGCAGGCCGACTGCTTCGCGGGCGCGTGGGTCGGCGCCGCGTCGACGATCGAAGCGGAGAACGGCGTCACCTTCCTCGAGCCTGTCACGGAGCAGCAGGTGCTGGATGCCCTGAGCGCTGCGTCCGCCGTCGGTGACGACCGCATCCAGCAGACCACACAGGGCCAGGTCACCCCGGAGACGTGGACTCACGGCTCGAGCGAGATGCGTCAGCGCTGGTTCGCGATCGGATTCCGTGACGGTCCGAACGCCTGCGACACCTTCGCCGCCCCGTCGCTGTAGCGCGGTTCCCCCCTGTCGAGCCGGTCCTGGCGCTGCTAGCGTTCAGACATGAGCCTCGTTCACCGCGCCGCGTTCGTCGTGCTTCTCGCTGCCGTTCCGATGCTCGCCGGGTGCACCCCGACGGAGCCGGTCCCGAGTGAGTCGCCCACGGCGGCGGCCGCGTCCCCGAGTGCGACCGCCGAGCCCGCGCCCGAGCCGGAGCCCGACCCGGTCTTCGTCGCCCCGACCACCTGCGCCGACCTCATCGGCCCCGACCTTGCGGCCGTGTTCGCGTCGAGGAACATCGTGGTGTTCGACTCCAGCAGCGGCGAGGGGATCTACGCAGGCGGCGATCGCGTCATCGCGCAGGATGGCGGTGACCCCTTCTGGTGCATCTTCGGAAAGGACATGGTCGATCTCTCGAGCTTCCAGCTCGTCGCCCAGCCGGTGTCGAGCGAGGACGAGCACGAGGGCATCGTTGCGGTGCTGGGCTCGCAGGACTTCACCCAGAGCCTCAACGGCAGCACCGTGACCTTCTCAACCCCGGGCACCGACACCGACCCGCTTCCGGCGATCATCCACCAGCTCCAGCAGGACCGCTGGCTGACGGCGTTCGCAGGCTTTGGCGGCGACCGCCAGCTGACGACCATGACCGGCTATCTCGAGGCGATGGCGGCGCACCTCGCCGGCTGACCGTGGTGGGCGTCAGGTGCCGCGCGGCGCCGCGATCGACGAGCGCGAGACCGTCGGCATCGGCACGAGGGTCTGGTCGGCGTCGTCCCCCGAGAGCAGCAGCTCGACGGCTCGGCGGCCCATGGCCTCGTGCGGCAGGCCGATCGTCGTGAGCCCGGGCCGGAGGTAGGCGGCGAGCTCGTCATTGTCGAACGAGACCACGGACACATCGCCCGGCACCGAGAGCCCGGCATCGGCGAGCGCCTGATAGGCGCCGAAGGCGAGACGGTCGTTCATGCAGAGCAGCGCCGTGACCTCGGGATGCCGCCGCAGCAGCTCGGAGGTGGCGGTGTAGCCCTCGTCGGGCTCCCACAGCCAGATCGACTCCTCGGCGAGGAACTCGAGACCGTGGTGCGCCATGGCGCCGCGGATGCCGGCGACGCGACGCGCGACCGTCGCCGACCGGAAGAGGTCGCGCTCGACATCGTCGTTCTGACCGATGAGGGCGATGCCGTCGCGGTGGCCGGCCGCCACGAGCAGGTCGACCGCGGTGCGCCCGCCGCTCTCCTCATCCGGCAGCACGGAGCGGGGGAACCGCGCGTTGGTCGCATTGAGCATCACGACCGACGTGGCCGAGGGGATCGTCGGCACGAAGAGCTCGCGCGCACGCATCGTCGCGAAGATGATGCCGTCGACTTGCCGATCGAGCACGGCGGCGATCGCCTCCGCCTCGCGCTCGGGGTCGCCCCCGGTCTCGAGCACGAGCACGACATGCCCCGCCGACTCGGCCGCCTCGAGGGCGCCCTTGATCAGTCCGCTGGCGAAACGGGTCGTGGCGACGAGGTCGGAGATGAAGCCGATCGTCAGGGTCTTGGCCGTGCGCAGTCCGCGCGCCGCGACATTGGGTCGGTATCCGAGCGCTTGGGCGGCGGCATTCACCCGGTCGTGGGCGGCCTGGGAGAGGCGAGTGTCGGGTCGTCCGTTGAGGATCATCGAGGCCGCGGTCGTCGACAGCCCAGCGAGCTGGGCGACGTCGGCGAGCGTCACTCTCTTGCTCGGCATTGAGACTCCCGTTCAGGCTCGTCGTCGGGTCTATCGGTAGCAGATTGCGATTCGCCGCTTGACATCCTCGCGGCTCCCACTCAATATTGGTCTTGCTAAACCCATTTAGCAAGCACCAGTCGACGGAAACGTCGACACCCGGCCCGAATCCCAGGCCCGGACGCATCCCTCACCGGATGTTGATGGAAGGCCGACGGTCTGCATCAATCACAAGACAAAGGAGTCACTGAGATGTCATTCTCTCGACCTCGCGCTCGCCTCGGGCGCGCACCTGTGGCGTTCGCCGCGATCGCCGCAGTCGCGGCCCTCGGGCTCACGGCCTGTGCACCCGGTGGCACCGCCACGACCCCGACCGATTCGGTCGAGGTCACGACGGAGCTGACCACGGAGGAGATCACCCTCACGATCGCGGATGAGACGGGCTTCCCCCTCACCGACGCGCTCGCGGAGGAGTTCACCAAGCAGTATCCGAACGTCACCTTCAACATCACTCGCGACACCTTCCAGAACCTGACCGCCGCGGCGCCGAGGCTTCTGGCGAGCGACACCCCGCCCGACCTGATCCGCCTCCCCACGATCGGTGACACGGTGAAGGACGGCCTCATCGCCAACCTCGACCCGTGGTTCGAGGCCTACGGCTGGGACACGTGGTCCGAGGCACAGCTCGCTCCGCTGCGCGTCAACGAGGATGGCGTGCGCGGTTCCGGTTCGCTCTACCAGCTCGGTCTCGGCTACAGCGTCACCGGCATCTACATGAACAAGACCCTCGCGGCCGAGCTCGGCATCGAGGAGCCGCCGCAGTCGATCGGGGAGTTCGAGGAGCACCTCGCGCTCGCCAAGGAAGCGGGCATCCTGCCGATCATGGCGGGTGACGCCGACGGTGTCGTCAACTTCGTGGTGCAGGCGGCGATGAACCAGTACGCCGACCCGAAGGAGATGATGGACTGGATCCTCAACGTTCCCGGGGCGACCTACGACACCCCCGGCAACGTGCAGGGCGCCGAGCTCATCCGCAAGTGGGCCGACGCGGGATACTTCCCGAGCGACATCAACGCGATCGACTACCCGTCGTTCGTGACGCGCTTCCAGGAGGGCGAGGGCCTGTACACGTTCAACGGCAACTGGGCTGCGGCAGACACGCAGGCCAAGATGGGTGAGAACGTCGCGTTCTTCCTCGTGCCGCCGGCCGAAGAGGGCGGAAACCACGTCGCGATGGGAGCGGCCAACTCGTTCTCGGTCGCCGCGGGCTCGAAGCACCTCAACGAGATCGTGTACTTCCTCAACTGGATCCACACCGACCCGAACGCGCGCCAGATCGTCACGGACATCACCGGGGCTGCCCCCGGCGGTGACCCGGCGCAGGAGCAGCCCGAGGTCGCTCCCGGCTCGCTGATCGAGGATGCCCTCGAGATGTCGGCCGTCATCGGCGCCGAGAACGGGCAGGTCGACTTCATGGCGAACGCCACCGCGGGAATCTACGCGGGATCGATCATCCCGGAGTCGCAGCTGCTCGTCACCAGCCAGATCACCGGACAGGAGTTCGTCACGCGAGTGCAGGCCTTCTACGAGCAGGAACTCGCCGGCTGATCATGAGAGACCGTAATCGAACGTTGACCGTCGGCCGCGAATCGTCGCGTGCCTGGCGTGGTGAGGGCTTGCCGACGTGACGACCTCGATTGCGCCCCGTCGGGCCGCCGCCAAGCGCGCGGCCCGACGGGGGACCCTCATCGGATGGGCGTTCGCGGCGCCGGCTCTGCTGGCCTACCTCGCGTTCGTCATCTACCCGCTCGCCACGGGCATCCAGTACTCCTTCTACCGCTGGAACGGCGTGGGCGCCTCCGAGTGGATCGGCCTCGCGAACTATGTGCGGGTGCTCACGGATCCCGCGCTGCTCGGGGCGATCCGCAACGCCTTCGTGCTGATCGCGTTCTTCACGATCATCCCCGTGAGCGCCGGCCTCGTGCTGGCCACGCTCATCCGCACGATGCGTCCCGGATTCTTCTCCAGCGCATCGCAGACGATCCTCTTCCTGCCGCAGATCATCCCGCTCGCGGCCGCCGGCATCGCATGGTCATGGATGTACGCACAGACCGGCGCGGTCAACCAGATCCTCAACGCGATCGGGCTCGGCTTCCTGGCTCGACCGTGGCTGGGCGACCTGCAGACCGCCTTGCCCGCGGTCGGCCTCATCGGCTCGTGGGTGCTCACCGGTCTCTGCACCGTGCTGTTCCTCACCGGAATCGGCAAGATCGACCAGTCGCTCTACGAGGCCGTGCGTCTCGACGGGGCCAACTGGTGGCGGGAGTTCATCACCGTGACGATCCCCGGCCTGCGCCAGGAGATCGCGGTTCTCGTGACCATCACGGTGATCGCCGCGCTGAGCAGCTTCGACATCATCTTCACGACGACGCTCGGCGGCCCCGGTCGCGCGACGATGGTGCCGGGCATCCTGATCTATCGCATCGGGTTCACGCAGAGCGACGTCGGGCTGGCCTCGGCGTTCGGCATCGTGCTGATGGTGCTCGTGCTCGCGTGCGTGCTGCCGATCCAGCGGCTGGCGAGAGCAGGCACGAAGTGATCGTCAATCGCGCCGAGGTCATCATCGGGCGGGTCGTGCTGGTGCTCGTGCTGGCGCTGACCGTGCTGCCGCTCGTCAACATGCTGTCGGCCGCACTGCAGCCGGCCGACGTCAACCCCGTCGGACTCCGCTGGCCGACCGACCCGCAGTGGATCAACTTCGTCACGGCGTTCGAGACCGGCAACGTCTGGCGCCTCATGGGGTCGAGCCTGTTCATCGTCGTGTTCGTCGTGCCGACCGCCCTGATCTTCGCGACGCTCGCGGGCTACGCGCTCGGCAACCTCCGGATGCGCGGCGGCCGGTTCCTCTTCCTGTTCCTCATCCTCGGGCTGACGATCCCGTTCGAAGCGCTCATCATCCCGCTGTACTACGAGATGAAGGGACTGGGGGTGCTCAACACCCAGTGGGCGGTCATCCTGCCGCTGATCGGTCTGTACATGCCGTTCAGTGTCGTGTGGATGCGCGCGCACTTCCTCGGGGTGCCCACCGAGCTCTCCGAAGCCGCGCGCGTCGATGGGGCGACGACCTTCCAGGAGTTCTGGCGCATCCAGATGCCGCTCGCGCGCCCCGCGCTCTCGGCGCTGGCGATCCTGCTGTTCCTCTGGACCTGGAACCAGTTCCTGCTGCCGGTCGTGCTCATCGCCGACCCGCTCAACCGCACGGTCGCCGGATCGCTGACCTTCTTCCAAGGGCAGTACTCGTCGAGCCTGCCGCTGCTGAACGCGGGCGCCCTGATCATCATCATCCCGACGATCGTGGTGTTCGTCATCTTCCAGCGCCAGTTCATCCGAGCCCTCCTGCAGGGTGCCGTCAAGGGGTGAGGCCCGCCGCCTCCTCGACTGCCGACGCCACCCGTACGACCCTTCACGAAACGAGTCATCATGACGTTCAGCCATGCCACCCACTGGGTCTGGGACTTCTGGCTCGCCGACGACGGCGAGACGTTCCACATGTTCTACCTGCACGCTCCGAAGTCGCTCGGCGACCCGCACCTGCGGCACCGCAACGCGCGCATCGGCCACGCGACGTCGGCTGATCTGGTCACCTGGCACGACCTCGGCACCGTGCTCGAACCCGATGAGCCCGGCGGATTCGACGGCAGCGCGACGTGGACGGGCTCCGTGGTCGAGGGACCGGACGGGCTCTGGCGGATGTTCTACACGGGATCGCGCTTTCTGCGCCCGAACGCCCACACCAACATCGAGACGGTCGGTGTCGCGACTTCGACCGACCTGCACACGTGGACCAAGCAGCCCGGCCCGATCACCCGGTCGGATGCGCGCTGGTACGAGCTGCTCGGCGACGCGACGTGGCCCGAGGAGGCATGGCGGGATCCGTGGGTGTTCGCCGACCCCGCCGGCGACGGCTGGCACATGCTCGTGACCGCGCGGGCGCGCACCGGGCGCGATCGCGATCGCGGAGTGGTCGGCCATGCCGTCTCGGCCGACCTCGAGACGTGGGAGGTGCGCCCGCCGCTCAGTGCGCCGGACTCCGGTTTCGCCCACATCGAGGTTCCGCAGGTCGCCTGCATCGAGGGCCGTCACGTGCTGCTGTTCTCGTGCGACAGCCCCGCGCTCGCCGGGGCGCGAACCGGCGACCGGGGTGGCATCTGGGCGGTCGCCATCGACGGGCCCACCGGTCCGTACCCGATCGACCGCGCGGAACTGCTCGTGGACGAGTCGCTCTACAGCGGACGCGTCGTGCAGGATCGCTCCGGCGCGTGGGTGATGCTCGCGTTCGAGAACACCACGAGCGATGGCGACTTCGTCGGCCGGCTAAGCGACCCCATCCCGGTGACCTGGAACGATGATGGCGCCTCGCTGCGTCTGAGCACGGGGGTGCGGGCGTGACGCCGCGCACGCAGGGCACGGTGTCGTCGCGCTTCGATTCGCTGCGGGCCGCCTTCGACGAGGGCTTCCGTGATCAGCCGGAGATGGGCGCCGCCCTCGCCGTCTACAGCGAGGGTCGCCTCGTCGTCGACCTGTGGCGCGGACTCGCCGACCGCCGTACCGGTGCTCGGTGGCAGGAGGACACGACGAGTGTCATCTTCTCCTGCACCAAGGGCCTCACCTCGATCCTTGCGGCACGTCTCGTGCAGGAGGGTCGCCTCGACTACCACGCTCCCGTCGCCGCGTACTGGCCAGAGTTCGCGGCGGCGGGCAAAGACCGGGTGACGGTCGCCGACATCCTGTCGCACCGGTCGGGGGTGTCGGCACCGCGCTCCCCCCTCACCGCCGAGCAGATCACCGAGTGGTCGACGGTCACCGACGCGCTCGCCGCGCAGGAGCCGCTGTGGGCGCCCGGCACCGGCTACGCCTATCACGCGATCACGCACGGCTGGCTCGCGGGTGAGGTCATCCGGCGGGTCACGGGCATGACGATCGGCGACTACTTTCGTGAGCTCGTCGCCGAGCCGCTCGAGGCCGACGCGTGGATCGGGCTGCCCGACGATGAGCAGCATCGCGTCGCCCCGATGACGGTCGGGTCGTCCTTGGCCCAGCTGATCGAGCAGCAGGCCGCGGCGCGCACTCCCGGAGAGGTGGACTGGGGCGAGCAGGCCATGACGCTCGGCGGGGCGCTCGCGCCCTCCCTGGTCGGGGACGGCGAGGGATTCAACAGTCCGGCGATCCGGGCCGCCCAGATCCCCGGGGCCGGGGGCGTGGCGACGGCTCGGTCGCTCGCCTCGATCTGGTCGGCGACGATCGTGCCGACGCACGGCGACCGGTTGCTCGACGACGCGACGATCGGGGTCGCAACGCAGGTGCGCTCCGAGGGCTCCCCGGTTTGGAACGTGCCGGGACCGTGGCCCCGCTGGGGCATGGGCTTCCAGCTCGACAGTGAGGCGCGTCGGTACCTCACCGCGCAGAGCTTCGGTCACGACGGCGCGGGAGGTCAGGTCGCCTTCGCCGACGCGGCCTCGCAGATCGGCTTCGCCTACGTCACGAACCAGATGGAGGCGATCGACGACCAGCGCGCGACGCGCATCATCGACGAGCTGCGTCGGATCGTGAGTCCGCAGGAGTCGTGACCCCGCCGCGGGGGTGCGTGCGAGCGACGTCGTGCCCACCCCGGTGGCGACGCGGCGGTCAGACCGTCGCGCGCTCGACGACCGTCGGCTCGGCCTCCCCGGGCGGCGGGGCGAGCCCCAGGGCCGCGCACGCCGCCCGCCGCCCGTAGGTGGCCGCATCGATGTGGATGCTCGTGAGCGGCGGACTCCAGAGAGCCCCCGCCCGCGAGTCGTCGAACCCGATCACGGCGATCTCGCCGGGCACCGGGATGCCGAGCTCGCGCAGCGCGCCGAGAATGCGCAGCGCCACCTCGTCGTCGAAACCGGCGATCGCCGTGACCGACGGATGCTCCCGGCGCAGCTGCGCCACGACGCCCACGTCGTCGGCCGGGTCGCCGACCGTGAGCGTCACGATCGGGTCGAGTCCGAGGGCGGCGGCCGCGCGCTGAGCCTGCGCCAGCCGGGTCGCGGGCATGTGCCCGAGTCCGTCGGCGCGGGGCAGCGCGACCGCCACGGCTCGATGGCCCTGCTGCGCGAGATGCTGCAGCTGGAGGGTGCTCGCCGGAGCGAGCCCGTCGGTCCAGTCGGCCCCCTCGCGGTCCTGGTCGACCCCGGTCATGTCGAGGATCGCCCGTGGCGAGGCGGTGTCGATCACGTCGTGGAAGGCGGGCTCGTCCTGACCGCCGTAGTGCACGAGAAGCGTGTGGTCGTGGGCGCGCAACTCGTCGCCCAGCCCGGCGATGAACTGGTCGAGGCTCGCTCCGCCCCGCCACGGTCCGGTCGTGAGCAGCACGATGCGCGACGAGCCCTCGCGCAGGGCGCGGGCGATGCGATGCGGGGTGTAGCCGAGGCGAACGGCGGCGTCGCGCACCCGCTCGCGGGTGGCATCCGGGATCGTCTGGCGCGGAGTGTCGTTGAGCACGAAGCTCACGGTCGTCGGTGAGACCCCGGCCTCCCGGGCGACGTCGCGCAGGGTGATGCGATCCACGGGACGTCCGGCCCTCCTACTAATTCGATTTAGTGACTATCGTCACCCACAGAGGTCCTCACTGTCGAGGCCCACTACGAAGGGATTCATCATGCAGGTCAAGGACAAGGTCTTCGTCGTCACCGGCGGCGGCAACGGCATGGGCCGTGAGGTCGTGCTGGGCCTCCTCGCGCGCGGCGCGCGCGTCGCCGCGGTCGATCTCAACGAGGCCGGGCTGGCCGAGACGGTCACCCTCGCGCAGGCGCCCGAGGGCCGCCTCACCACGCACACGCTCAGCGTCGCCGACCGCACAGCCGTCGACAAGCTCCCCGCCGCCGTCATCACGGCGCACGGACAGGTGGATGGCCTGCTCAACGTCGCCGGCATCATCCAGCCGTTCGTGAAGATCAAGGATCTCGACATCGAGATCATCGAGAAGGTCATGAACGTCAACTTCTGGGGCGTCGTCAACACGACCAAGGCGTTCCTGCCGCACCTGCTCGAGCGCCCGTCGTCGGCGTTGCTCAACGTCTCGAGTATGGGCGGGTTCTTGCCGGTGCCCGGCCAGGCGGCGTACGGTGCGAGCAAGGCCGCGGTCAAGCTGTTCACCGAGGCGATCTTCGCGGAGTCCCAGGGCACCGGGCTCGCCGTCACGATCGTCTTCCCCGGTGGCGTGGGCACGAACATCACGAAGAACTCGGGGGTCGACACCTCCAAGCTCGAGGCGGCGACCGCGGGATCCAAGCCCCGCAAGACCGTGAGCCCAGCGGATGCCGGACGCCAGATCATCGAGGGCGTCGAGAAGGGCTCCTTCCGAGTTCTCATCGGCGGCGACGCGAAGTTCATGGATCGCTTCGCGCGCCTCAACCCGCGCCGGGCGACGCTACTCATCGCCGACCAGATGAAGGACCTGCTCGGCTGAGCGACCGCCGCCGGGGAGCGGTCAGGGGCGTCGGCGGCGACCGCTAGCCTCGAGACGTGAGCCCGTCGACCCCCACCGCGCCCACCCGCGCGTTCGGGGCGACGGGCCTCGTCGTTCTCGGGCTCATCTGCCAGGAGGTCGGCGCGGCCGTCGCCGTCACGGTCTTCCCGCAGTCCGGGCCGATCGGCATGGTGACGATGCGCCTCGTCTTCAGCGCGGTGCTGATGCTCGTCGTGTTCCGCCCGTCGGTGCGCCGACGCACGCGGGACGACTGGCTCACGGTGCTCGCGTTCGGCCTCGTGCTCGCGGGCATGAACGCCCTGTTCTACCTCGCCCTCGATCGGCTGCCGCTCGGGGTCACGCTCACGCTCGAGATCCTCGGCCCGCTGGTGCTCTCGGTCGTGCTCAGTCGGCGTCTCTCCAGCTGGCTGTGGGCGGCGCTCGCGCTCGCCGGGGTCGCCCTGCTCGGACTCGCCGACGGGGCCAGGTTCGACCCGCTCGGGGTCGTGCTCGCCCTCGGCGCAGGAGCCGCGTGGGTCGGCTACATCCTGCTCTCGGCGCGCACCGGCCAACGCTTCGGGCGGCTCGACGGCTTGGCCTTCGCGATGGCGATTGGGGGCATCGTCATCCTGCCGTTCAGTGCGCTCACGGCCGGTCCCGCCCTGCTGCACCCGGAGGTGCTGCTGCTCGGTCTCGCGGTGGCGATCCTCTCCAGCGCGGTGCCGTACGGGCTCGAGCTGCTCGCGCTGCGGCGGCTGCCGGCATCCACCTTCTCGATCCTGCTCAGTCTCGCGCCCGCGCTCGCGGCCGTCGCCGGCTGGCTGATTCTCGGGCAGGCGCTCAGCGTCACGGATGTC
>CALRZA010000013.1:0-15059 GCA_943372535.1 Auritidibacter sp. Marseille-P8566 | reverse complement strand
GCCGCCGAGGAGCGAGGGCGCGCCGAAGCATCCGCTGAGCAGCAGGGAGGCGGCGACCGCGATCGTCGCGAGCCCGAGGCGCAGGGCGCGCCGAGAGCCCAGCCGCGCCGCCGAGGTGCCGTTCACGGGCTCAGCGTACTGCCGCACTCCCGCGTGTTCCAATGAGGGTTTCGTCATACCCTCACGACGCGTGGCGCGTCGATCGAGGTTGACAGCCCCGCGAACTCAGGCGTTCTGCTTCTTGCGCTGCGACGCCGCGCGAGCGCGGGCGTTGGAGTCGAGCTCGACCTTACGGATGCGGATCACCTCGGGGGTCACCTCGACGCACTCGTCCTCGCGCGCGAACTCGAGGCACTCCTCGAGAGTCAGGCGACGCGACGGCGTCATGCGCTCGAAGACGTCGGACGTCGACTGGCGCATGTTGGTGAGCTGCTTCTCCTTGGTGATGTTGACGTCCATGTCCTCGGCGCGCGAGTTCTCGCCGACGACCATGCCCTCGTAGACCTCCTGGGTCGGCTCCACGAAGAACGACATGCGCTCCTGCAGGGCCGTCATGGCGAACGGGGTGGCGACGCCAGCGCGGTCGGCGACGATCGACCCGTTGGTGCGGGTCTCGATCGCTCCGGCCCACGGCTCGTACCCGTGCGAGATCGCGTTGGCGATGCCGGTGCCACGGGTGATGGTGAGGAACTCGGTGCGGAATCCGATGAGGCCGCGCGACGGCACGATGAACTCCATGCGCACCCAGCCGGTGCCGTGGTTCGTCATGGTCTCCATGCGACCCTTGCGGGCGGCCATGAGCTGGGTGATCGCCCCGAGGTACTCCTCGGGCGAGTCGATGGTGAGGTGCTCGAACGGCTCGTGCAGCTTGCCGTCGATGTGCTTGGTGACGACCTGCGGCTTGCCGACCGTGAGCTCGAAGCCCTCGCGGCGCATCTGCTCGACGAGGATGGCCAGCGCCAGTTCGCCACGGCCCTGCACCTCCCACGCATCCGGGCGCCCGATGTCGACGAGCTTGATCGAGACGTTGCCGATGAGCTCGCGGTCGAGGCGATCCTTGACCATGCGCGCGGTGAGCTTGTGGCCCTTGACCTTGCCGATGAGCGGGCTCGTGTTCGTGCCGATCGTCATCGAGATGGCGGGGTCATCCACCGTGATCGTCGGGAGCGGACGCACGTCCTCCGGGTCGGCGAGGGTCTCACCGATCGTGATGTCCTCGAAGCCGGCCACGGCGACGATGTCACCGGGGCCCGCGGAATCGGTCGGGAAGCGGTCGAGAGCCTTGGTGATGAGCAGCTCGGTCACGCGCACGTTGGCGACGGAGCCGTCGTGCTTGACCCAGGCGACCGTCTGGCCCTTCTTGATGTGGCCGTTGAAGACGCGCAGCAGGGCGAGGCGGCCGAGGAACGGGCTGGAGTCGAGGTTGGTCACCCAGGCCTGCAGCGGGTGCGCGTCGTCGTAGGTCGGCGCGGGGATGTGCTTGAGGATCGCATCGAACAGCGGCTCGAGGTCGTCGTTGTCGGGAAGCTCGCCGTTGGCGGGCTTGGTCCAGCTCGCGGCGCCGTTGCGGCCCGAAGCGTAGACGACGGGCACGTCGAGCACCGCGTCGAGGTCGAGGTCGGGCATGTCCTCGTGGAGGT
Organism: Auritidibacter sp. Marseille-P8566; assembly: GCA_943372535.1. GTDB lineage: Bacteria > Actinomycetota > Actinomycetes > Actinomycetales > Microbacteriaceae > Rhodoglobus. The sequence goes on along the minus strand of CALRZA010000013.1, from coordinate 13,419 downwards.
CGCTCGCGAGGCCCAGCAGCAGGTCCTGGCTCTCGGAGACGACCTCGTCGATGCGGGCATCCGGGCGATCGGTCTTGTTGACGAGCAGCACGACGGGCAGCTTGGCCTCGAGGGCCTTGCGCAGCACGAAGCGGGTCTGGGGCAGCGGGCCCTCGCTCGCGTCGACGAGCAGCACGACGCCATCCACCATCGACAGGCCGCGCTCGACCTCGCCACCGAAGTCGGCGTGGCCGGGGGTGTCGATGACGTTGATGATGACGGGGCCGTCGGTCGCGTGAACCCCGGCATACGAGATCGCCGTGTTCTTGGCGAGGATCGTGATGCCCTTCTCGCGCTCGAGGTCGTTGGAGTCCATCGCGCGCTCCTCGAGGTGCGCGTGGGCGGCGAACGAGTTCGTCTGGCGCAGCATGGCATCCACGAGCGTGGTCTTGCCATGGTCGACGTGGGCGACGATCGCCACGTTCCTGAGGTCGTTGCGAGTGGCGATCGCCATGACGGTGTTCCTTAGCTGTTGGGATCCTTCGTGGATCGGGAGGCCGCACGAGACTCGCGCCGCTCACGCTGCGCGACCGGATCGGGCAGTGGAACGGCAGCGATGAGCCGCTGGGTGTAGGGGTCTCGGGGGTTGCGCAGGATCTCATCACGAGTTCCCTGCTCCACCAGTCTACCGCGATGCATGACCGCGATCCGGTGCGCGAGGATATCGACGACGGCGAGGTCGTGGCTGACGAACAGGCAGGCGAACTGCAGACGGTCCTGCAGCTCCTGCAGCAGGTCGAGGAATCGCGCCTGAACCGACACGTCGAGGGCGCTCGTGGGCTCGTCGGCGACGAGCAGTTCAGGCGTGAGCGCGAGCGCGCGGGCGATGCCGACGCGCTGGCGCTGGCCGCCGCTGAGCTCGTGCGGGTAGCGGTTGCGGTAGCTCGTGGGCAGCTCGACTTGGCTCAGCAGCTCCTGCACCCGCTTGTCGAGCTCCTTGCCGCTCGCCTCCCCCGCCAGCAGCAGCGGCTCCCCGATCGACTGACCGATCGGCATGCGGGGGTTGAGGCTCGACCCCGGGTCCTGGAACACGATGCCGGTCTTGCGACGCAGCGGGCGCAGCTCCCGCGGGCCGGCATCCGAGATGTCGTGGCCGACGACGGTGAGCTTGCCTTCCGCGATGGGCAGCAGACCCACCGAGGCGCGACCCAGGGTCGTCTTGCCGGAGCCCGACTCCCCCACGAGGCCGACGATCTCGCCCGGGTAGATCGCGAGGTCGATGTTCTCGGCCGCGCGGAACGCGGGCACCCGACCGCGCTTCGGGTAGTCGATCGCGACGTTCTCGAAGTGCAGCACCGGGGTGCGGCTCTCGGCGACGTTCGCCGGGTGCTGCTCGTTGACCTGCGCCACAGCGGTGCCGAGGTGCGGCACGGCGGCGAGCAGCGACTGGGTGTAGGGATGCTGCGGCTTGGTGTAGACGTTCTCGACCGTGCCCTGCTCCACGGCCACGCCATCCTTCATGACGAGGATGTTGTCGGCCAGGTCGGCGACGACACCCATGTCGTGGGTGATCAGGATGATCGCGGAGTCGAGGCGCGTGCGCAGGCTGCGCAGCAGGTCGAGGATCTCGGCCTGCACCGTGACGTCGAGGGCCGTGGTCGGCTCGTCGGCGATGAGCAGCACGGGGTCGCACGAGATCGACTGCGCGATCATCGCGCGCTGGCGCTGGCCACCGGAGAGCTGGTGGGGGTACTTGTGGAACGAGGTCTCGGGATCCGGCATCTCGACCTGGGTGAGCAGCTCGATCGCACGCTCCTTGGCCTTGGTCGGGCTCAGATCGGAGTGCGAGCGCAGCGCCTCCATGATCTGGAAGCCGATCGTGTACACCGGGTTGAGAGCCGTCATCGGCTCCTGGAAGATCACGGCGATCTGGTTGCCGCGCACGCCGCGCAGCTCCTTCGCCGGGAGGCCGCCGATCTCGCGACCGAGGAGCTTGATCGATCCGGTGACCTTGGCGGTCGCCGGCAGCAGGCCGAGCAGCGCCATCGAGCTCGACGACTTGCCCGAGCCGGACTCGCCGACGATGGCGAGCACCTCGCCGCGCTTGACCGTGTAGTTCATGCCGATCGCGGCCGGGTCGAAGACGCCGTCGACCCAGAAGTCGACGCCGAGGTTCGTGACCTCGAGCACGGTCTCGGCCGTGGCGGTGGCGGTGGGAGTCACTGGATGCCCTTCGCTGGGTTCGGGGTGAAGTTCGGGGAGAATCCGCGCGGGTCTGTCAGGCTGGAGGCATGCGCTTCACGCCCACCACCTTCCGTCCGCTGTTCGGTCGGGTTCTCAGTGTGATCATCGCGGTCATCGCGACCGGAGGACTCGTGGGCTTCCTCGTCGCGGGCGATGTGCTGGGGCTGCTGCGCGGCGGCTGGGCCCTGCTGCTGCTGATCGCGATCGTGTTCGCGCTGTTCTGGTTTCCGCGGGTCAGCGTCGCCGAGCACGAGGTGACGGTGCGCAACGTCTTCAGCACGGTGCACATCCCGTGGCCCGCGATCCTCAGCGTCGACACCAAGTGGGCGCTGACGATCCGCACGCCCGAGGGCGTCGTGACCGCCTGGGCGAGCCCCGCCCCCAACCGCTACGCGACGCAGGCGTCGAGCCAGTCCGCGGCGCGCGTCGCCGCCGATCCGATGGGCTTCGCCCCGCGCCCCGGCGACCTGCTGGAGACCGAGAGCGGTGCGGTGGCCTACGTGATCCGTCGCCACTGGGAAGACCTCCGCGAGGCCGGCCATCTGGACGCGCCGGTTCTCGAAGGCGGGCGCCTGCGCCGCGACATCCACTGGGTGACGATCGCGGTGCTGGCGGGGCTGACCCTCGCCTGCGTTCTCGCCCTCGTGCTCTAGCACCCGATCGACGACGAGCATCAGGCCGGGTCCTTGGTGACGAGGGCCGGGTCGGCCTCGCCGAGCTTGCCGCGGCGCAGCAGGCGATCGCTCGGCATGCGGCGCTGACGCGGGTCGAAGGCGTCGCGCAGGCCGTCGCCGATGAAGTTGACGCACAGCGCGATCGCGATGATGAACAGACCCGGCCACCAGAACAACCAGGGCCTCGTCGAGAAGGCGACCTGGTTCTCGCTGATGATCTTGCCCAGCGAGGTATCCGGTGCTTGCACCCCGTAGCCGAGGAAGCTCAGGCCCGTCTCGATCAGGATCGCCGCCGCCATCAGCAGCGTCGCGTTGACGATGATCACACCGACCGCGTTGGGCAGGATGTGGCGGAAGATGATGCGCCGATCGCGCGCGCCGGCGACCCGGGCGGCATCCACGAACTCCCGCTCGCGCAGCGACAGGAACTCGCCGCGCACGAGGCGGGCCATGCCCGTCCAGAGCACGAGACCGAGGATCACCGCGAGGATGACCGCGCCCGAGATCCCGAAGCGACGACCGAGCACGGCGCCGATGACGATCACGGGGATCGTGATGACGATGTCGGTGAAGCGCATGAGGATCGAGTCGGTCCAGCCGCGGTAGTAACCCGAGACGGCGCCGACGACGGTGCCGATGAACGTGGCGATCGCACCCACGATCACCATGATCATGAGCGACTGCTGCGTGCCGCGCATGACGACGGCGAAGATGTCGCGACCGACCTCATCCTGACCGAACGGGTGGTTGCCGATCGAGAACGGGAAGAGGCTCAGCGTCGGCCGGCCGCCGTTCTCGATCGCGACGGCGATGTTCCAGGTGTAGGGCCACCAGCCGCCTGACTTCCAGCTGCCGAACGCGACGCCCACCGAGGTGAACGCGAGCACGATGATGAACGCGAGCACGATCATCGCGACGAGGGCGCCACGGTGGCGGAAGAACCGCTTGCGCACGATCTGGCCCTGGCTGAGGCCGGCGATCTCCTTGAGCTCGATCGAGTTCTCGGCGTCGGTGACGCCGCCCTCGGTGTGGCCGGGCTCCTGTACGGGAATGTTGCTGCTCATCAGGACACCCGGATCCTCGGGTCGAGACCGGCATAGACCAGGTCGGCGATCAGGTTGAAGACGATGGCGAGTCCGCCGGTGACGAGGAAGAACGCCATCACCGGGTTGGGATCGACCTTGTCGAGTCCGTTCTGGAAGAGGGCACCCATGCCCGTCCAGCCGAAGACGCGCTCCGTGATCACCGCGCCACCGATGATGCCGCCGATGTCGAAGGCGACGATCGTCGCGATCGGGATCAGGGCGTTGCGGAAGGCGTGGCGCACGACCACCGTGCGCTCGGTGAGACCCTTCGCGCGGGCGGTGCGGATGTAGTCCTGGTTCATGACCTCGAGCAGGCTCGCCCGCGAGTAGCGGGTGTAGGTCGCGAACGAGATCAGGATCAGCGCCATCGTCGGCAGCAGCAGGTGGGTGAACAGGTCGACCCCGAGCACCCAGATCGAACCCTCGAGACCCGGCGTCTGCGAGCCGATCGTGGCGATCGGGCGGCCCTTGATGCGACCGGAGGTGGCGTAGTCATCCCAGACCTGCATGTAGCGGTCGAGGCTGAGCACCGCCCACCCGATGAAGGCGACGATCGCCGCGGTGCGCATGATCGGCTTGCGGTCGTCGCCGCCGAGGAACCAGCCGACGACCAGCCCGATGACGACGAAGAGCACCCCGGACAGGATCCAGCCCCAGTAGGGCAGGCCGGTCGTGAGGTACATGAACGGGTACCACGCCGCCGCGGCGACCGCGGCGATGACGAGGCTCGCTCGCAGGGCGCGCTTGTTACGCAGGCCCGTCGAGATCGCCGTGACGCCATACGCGGCGCCGAGCATCGTGATGATGAGGCCGACGATGCCGATGTGCGGGTAGCTGAACCAGTCGGACAGCTCCATGTAGACGAGGATCGCCGCCGTCGCGAGGGCGGAGACCCCGAACGTGATGAGCTTGCGGATGCCCCGGCCCGGCAGGATCGACATCCAGATCAGACCGGCGATCACCGCCAGGATCGGGATGATCCACCAGGCGATCGCGGGAGCCTCGAGGAAGTCGTTGAAGCCGATGGCGATGTACTGCTTGAGCAGCACGGCGACCCAGAAGATCGGCAGCGAGAAGAACAGGAACGACAGGAAGGTCACGCCGTAGTCGTAGCCGCTGTACTGGCGCAGGGCGGTCGTGATGCCGACCGTGAGGCCCAGGAAGATCGCGACGATCGTGGCGATCGTGACGAGCTGCAGCGTGGATCCGGCCGCCTGGGCGAGCAGGACGTTCACCGGCTGGTTCTGCACGGTGACACCGAGGTCGCCGAAGCCCGTGGTCGACCGCCCGAAGAGTCCGGCGAGGCCGAAGATGCGGGCGATCCAGATGAAGTACCGCAGATAGGGCGGAACGTCGAGGTCGAGGAGTTTGATCCGGGCCTCGATCAGCTGCTCCTTGTTGGGAGCCGTGCTGGTGCGCAGATCCTCCAGAGGGTCTCCTGACAGCGCCGTCAGGATGTACATCAAGTAGGTCGCAGCGAGAAAGATGAAGAGGGAGGCGATGAGCCGCCTCACGATGAATGTGGCCACGAAGGGCACCTGCCTTTGAACGACGTCTTCCAAGGGTGGGCGCTGGGACCCCGAAGGATCCCAGCGCCCAGAGTGTTACCTGATGATCAGGCGAGCGAGTGTGTTACTCGCCAGCCTCGACCGGGCTCCACTCCCAGATGTTCCAGAAGATCGTCGGCGACAGCGGCGACGGCGAGATGTTCGCAATCGCGTTCTGGTCGTACGCCGTGACGGCCGGGAACTGGAAGATCGTGACTCCGTAGAAGTCATCCCAGAGCAGCTTGTCGATCTGCTTGAGGATCTCGATCTGTGCAGCAGGGTCGAACTCCTTACCGAGGGCCTCGGTCAGCTCATCCATTTCGGGGTTGCTGTAGAAGTTCAGGTTGTTGATCGCACCCGTGGTGAACGTGGGGGGCGGTCCGTTGGTGACGCCGAGGCTCGTCGACTGCCATCCGAAGAGGGACGCGTCGTACGCACCGGGGGTGCCGAGCAGGCCTCCCCAGTCAGGGCTGGAGCAGTCGGTGACGTTGAAGCCCGCGAGCGCACCCGACTGCTGGATCAGCAGGAACTCGTTGGCACGACGAGGGTTCGTCGAGCTGAAGAGCATGCAGACCTCGGGGTTGGGAACGCCGGCCTCGGCGAGGAGCGCCTTGGCGCCCTCGATGTCGACCTCCATGTAGTTCAGCGAGCCGTTCTCGGCGACCGACTCGTCGTAGCCCTCGGCACCCGGCAGGAAGACCTGCGAGTTGCGGACCTCGGCGTCGGGCTGGAGCGGAACGATGAGCTTGTCAACGATCTCCTGACGCGGGATGACCTTCATGAAGGCCTCACGGATCAGCGGGTTGTTGAAGTGGCCGCTCTTCGACTGGTCGAACTGGAGGTCGATGTGCTCGTAGACACCCTCGGTGCCACCGAGAACGGTGACGTCGAGTGCGGCGAGCGCGTCGGCCACGTCAACCGTCGCCTGGGGCGAGATGACCTGGACTTCACCGTTCTGCAGGGCCTGGACGGCCGCGAGCGGGTCGGTGATGAAGCGGACGGTGATCTCCTCCACGTCGGGCAGGTGGTCGCCGACGTAGTTCGCGTTGGCGGTCAGCGTCACGTACTGGTCAGCGACGAAGTCGGTGATCGTGTACGGGCCGTTGCCGACGACGAGGTCGGTGTTCTCCGGCATCTCGGTGAAGTTGAAGCCCGAGCGCCAGAAGGCCGAGATCGAGGCCAGGGCCGCGTCGTCCTTCTCGGTGATCGCCTTGATGACCGCGTCCTTGGCCGCCTGGTTGTCCTCGAGGCCGAGAGCGTTCTTCGCCACAACGTGAGCCGGCAGGCCCGCGCCCGTGAAGGTCAGCTCCCAGTCGACGAACGGGGCGTCGTAGGTGAGGGTGATCGACTTCTTGTCGTCGCTGATCTCGGGGAGGGTCGACACGAGGCCGAGTCCCGTCGACGGGTCGGCGCCGCTGTCGAAGAAGATGACGTCGGTCGGGAACTCGTCGGTGAACTCGCCGGTGTCGGGGTCGGTGAACTCGCTCGAGTCGAAGTCCGGGGTGTCGTAGGCGCCCGAGAGCGAGACCCAGTTGAGCAGGAGGTCGGCAGCGTCGACGGCGGTGCCGTCAGACCACTTCACGCCATCGGCGATCGTGTACTTGACGACCAACGGGTCATCCGAGATCTTCTCGTACGAGCCGAACGACTCGTCCTTGACCCACTCGGGGGTGTCGTTGTAGTAGCCGAAGCCACTGTTGGTCGCGTAGATGATGTTGGCGTTGGCGGTCGCATTACCGAACGAAGTGCTCGAGTTGTACGAGTAGAACGGCTGGTTCCAGGCCACCGACAGTGTGGATCCCTCGACGATCTCGGACTGCGGTGCTGCGCAGCCCGAGAGGACGAGAGCACCGACGGCGACAGTGGCAGCAGCTGCCGCGAGTCGTCTGATTCTCAATTTTCCTCCTGTGCAAGATGAGCGCTGCCACGACGATTCCTAGCGCCGTGACACGCCTTGGTAGTTCACACCCTAAACGGGGGTATGGACCTGTCAAAACTGTAGGGGGAAACGTTACACAGCGGTAACGAGAGGTGAACTTTCGTGCGCTCCACGCCGCTTTGTTGTGCCGAATTCGTCGACTACGCACAATTCGTGCAGAGACGCGCACGGGACGAATCAATCAAGCGTGGTGCTGCGCGTACGATCGAAGGGTGCCCGTGGAACGCTTGTCGACATCCTCCCAAGCCCCGCTGCTGATCTTCGATGGCGACTGTGCCTTCTGCACGACGTCGGTCGACCGGTTGCGGGCGATTCTGCCGCGGTTTCCGAAGGCGTCTCCGTGGCAATGGCTGAACCTGGATGACTACGGCCTCACCGAGCCGGATGTGACCGAGTACGCCTGGGTCGTGACCCCGAGCCGTCAGTTCGCCGGACACCTCGCGTTCTCGGCATTGCTGCGGATGCAGGATGGCCTGCTCTGGCGATTCGCCGGGCACCTGCTCGCCACCCCGCCGGTGTCGTGGGTGGCCGCTCTGGGCTACCGGTGGGTCGCGCGCAATCGTCACCTGCTGCCCGGCGGCACGCCGGCCTGCGCCCTTCCGCCCGGCGAGCGATGACGGACGCCGCGCTCACGGCTCCCGCGCCGCTGCCCGGAACCCCGTCGCGGCGCCGACTCGGGGCCGAGGTGCTCATCGTGCTCGGGCTCTCGCTCGGGGCATCCGCCGTCTACTCGATCGTGGCGATCGTCGAGAGGGTGACGCGCGCGGAGTCGCTGGGCGATCAGACCGCGACGATCAACCGGCCGCTGAGCGCCCGGCCGACCTTCGACCTGATCTACCAGTTTCTGGGGATCTTCTTCGACCTCGTGCCGGTCGTGCTCGTGTGCTTCCTGCTGTGGCAGACCGCTCGGCCGCACCTGGGCCGGCTCGGGCTCGACGGGACGCGTTTCGGGCGGGACGCGCTCACGGGGGTGGGGCTCGCGCTGCTCGTCGGCATCCCGGGGATCGGGGTGTACCTGGCGGGGCGGGCGCTCGGCCTCACCGTCACCGTCGTGCCGACGGCTCTCGACACCTACTGGTGGACCGTGCCGATCCTGTTGCTGTCGGCGCTGCGCGCCGGGGTGACCGAGGAGGTCATCGTGGTCGGCTACCTGTTCGCGCGGCTGCGCGACCTCGGGTGGGGCACGTGGACGATCATCCTGTCGACCTCCGTGCTGCGCGGCAGCTACCACCTGTATCAGGGCTTCGGGGCGTTCGTGGGCAACGTCGCGATGGGCATCCTGTTCGGGTGGCTCTTTTCGCGGTTCGGGCGGCTGCTGCCGCTCGTGATCGCGCACACGGTGATCGACGCGGTCATCTTCGTCGGCTACCCGTGGGCGGCCGCGACCTTCCCGACCCTGCTCGGCTGACGCCCCTCGCCAGACCGGCCTCTCACGCGCTGATCTGCGTCGATCGAACGCACGTGACGGACGGCTTGCGTTCGATCGACGCACATGGAGCAAGGGAGCGCTAGGCGAAGGCCTCCACGGGCGGGCAGGCGCAGACGAGGTTGCGATCGCCCCACGCGTTGTCGACGCGACGCACCGGCGGCCAGTACTTGCCCGCAATGAGCGAGCGCAACGGGTAGACGGCCAACTCGCGTGAGTAGGCGTGGGCCCACTCCCCCGTGCCCGCGCCCTCGATGACCGAGCGCGCGGTGTGCGGAGCGTTGACCAGCGGGTTGTCGTCGGCGGGCCAGACGCCGGCGGCGACGGCATCCGCCTCCTCCTTGATCGCGATCATCGCGTCGATGAAGCGGTCGATCTCGGGGAGGTCCTCGCTCTCGGTCGGCTCGATCATGAGCGTGCCCGGCACCGGGAACGACATCGTCGGCGCGTGGAATCCGTAGTCGATGAGGCGCTTGGCGACGTCGTTGTTGTCGATGCCGGTCGCCTCCTTCAACGGACGCAGGTCGAGGATGCACTCGTGCGCGACGAGCCCGTTATCGCCCGAGTAGAGCACCGGATAGTGCTCGCGCAGGCGGGCGGCGATGTAGTTCGCCGCGAGCACGGCGGCGCCGGTCGCCTCGCGCAGGCCGTCGGCGCCCATCATGCGCACGTAGGCCCACGAGATCGGCAGGATGCTCGGGCTCCCGTAGGGGGCGGCGCTGATGACGGGCGCGCTCGGGTGCGCCGCCGTGCGAGCGATCACGTCGCGCTGCTGCAGCGGATGCGACGGCAGGAACGGCGCGAGGTGCGCCTTCGCCGCGACCGGCCCGACTCCCGGGCCGCCACCGCCGTGCGGGATGCAGAACGTCTTGTGGAGGTTGAGGTGCGAGACGTCGCCCCCGAACTCGCCGAAGCGCGCGTAGCCCAGCACGGCGTTGAGGTTGGCGCCGTCGACGTAGACCTGACCCCCCGCCGCGTGGACCGCGTCGCAGATCGCGCGCACTTCATGCTCGTAGACGCCGTGCGTCGACGGGTAGGTGATCATGAGCGCCGAGATCTCGTCGGCGTGCTCCGCGATCCTGGCACGCAGGTCGTCGAGGTCGACGTTGCCGAGGTCGTCGCAGGCGACGACGACGACGCGCATGCCCGCGAGCACCGCACTCGCGGCGTTCGTGCCGTGGGCGCTTGACGGGATGAGGCACACCGTGCGCTGGGCATCCCCGTTGGCGAGGTGGTAGCCGCGGATCGCGAGCAGGCCGGCGAGCTCACCCTGGCTGCCCGCGTTGGGCTGCAGCGAGACGGCCTCGTAGCCCGTGACCTCCGCGAGCCAGCTCTGCAGCTGCTCGATCAGTTCGAGGGAGCCCCGCACGTCGTCCTCCGGGGCGAAGGGGTGCAGGCCCGCGAACTCCGGCCAGGTCACCGCCTCCATCTCGGTCGCGGCGTTGAGCTTCATCGTGCACGACCCGAGCGGGATCATGCCGCGGTCGAGCGCGTAATCCTTGTCGGCGAGGTACTTGAGGTAGCGCATCATCGCCGTCTCGCTGTGGTGCGTCGAGAAGACGGGGTGCGTGAGGTACTCACTCGTGCGATCGAGGCTGTCGGGCCAGGACTGGCCGTCGAGCGCGCCGTCGGTGGCGGCATCCGCTGAGAAGATCGCCGCGAGGGCGTCGTCGAGCGACCCGTCGGCGCTGACCTCGTCGAAGCTCACGGAGACGGTGTCGTCGTCGACTAGGTGGATGAGGATGTCGTGGTCGCGCGCCGCCTCGACGATCTGACGCGCGCGCCCCGGCACCGGCACCGTGACGGTGTCGAAGTAGTCGGCGTGCACGCCGACTCGGCGGGCGAACAACCGGGCGCGGGTGTTGACCTCCTGAGCGATGCGGCGCAGACCGTGCGGACCGTGGTAGACGGCGTACATGCTCGCCATGACGGCCAGCAGCACCTGGGCGGTGCAGATATTCGACGTCGCCTTCTCGCGGCGGATGTGCTGCTCGCGCGCCTGCAGCGAGAGCCGGTAGGCGGGGTGGCCGTCGGCATCCTGCGAGACGCCGACGAGGCGACCGGGAAGCTGACGCTCAAGGCCGGCGCGCACGGCCATGTAGCCGGCGTGGGGTCCACCGAAGCCCATGGGCACGCCGAAGCGCTGGGTGGTGCCGACGGCGACATCGGCGCCGAGGTCGCCCGGTGCGGCGAGCAGGGTCAGTGCGAGGAGGTCGGCGGCCATGACGGCGATGCCGCCCTGGGCCTTGACGGCGGCGATGAGGTCGCGGGGATCGGTGACGCGACCCGAGGCGCCCGGGTACTGGATGAGGACGCCGAAGGCCTCGGGCGCGCTGTGGCCGCTCGTCGGTGAGGTCTCGACGGGCTCGACCCCCTCGAGCCACGTGACGTCGATCTCCTGCAGCTCGATGCCGAGGGCCTCGGCGCGTGTCGCGAGCAGGGCCTTGGTCTGGGGAAGCGCGTCGGCATCCACGAGGAAGGTGTTCGAGCTCGAACCAGAGGCGCGGCGCGCGAGCAGCATCGCCTCGACCACGGCGGTGCCCTCGTCGAGCATCGACGCGTTCGCGGTCGTGAGCCCGGTGAGGTCGGCGACCATCGTCTGGAAGTTGAGGAGCGCCTCGAGCCTGCCTTGGCTGATCTCGGGCTGGTAGGGCGTGTAGGCCGTGTACCAGCTCGGATTCTCGAGCACGTTGCGCTTGATGACCGCGGGCGTGATCGTGTCGTAGTAGCCGAGTCCGATCATTGAGCGGCGCACGCGGTTCTTCGCGGCCAGCGCGCGCAGTTCGGCGAGGGCCTCGCGCTCGGTGGCGGCGGGCGGGATGATCGTGGGCAGCTCGCGCGACAGCTGGATGGAGTCCGGCACGGCCGCTTCGACGAGAGCCTCGACCGAGTGGTAGCCGAGCACGTCGAGCATCGTGGCCTGCGCCGCGGCATCCGTGCCGATGTGGCGGGAGGTGAAGCGTTCGGGCATCAGGCGACCGTCAGGGCGGTGTACTCGTCAAGGTTCAGCAGCGCTGGCAGCGCGGCGAACTCGACCTTGATGAGCCAGCCCTCGCCGAACGGGTCGGCGTTGACGAGCTCGGGGCTCGCGACGACGGCGGCGTTGGCCTCGAGAACGGTGCCGTCGACGGGGGCGAAGAGCTCGCCGACCGACTTGGTCGACTCGATCTCGCCGACGACGGTGCCCGCGCTCACGCTCGCGCCGACCTTCGGCAGGTCGACGAAGACGATGTCGCCGAGCTTCTCGGCCGCGTAGTCGGTGATGCCGATCGTCGCGACGGAGCCCTCGACGAGCACCCACTCGTGCTCGGCGGTGTACTGCAGCTGGGTCTTGTCAGTCATGGTTGGCTTCTTTCTCGTAGAAGGGCAGGGAGACGACGGAGGCCGGGATGCGGCTTCCGCGAACGTCGATCTGGATCACGGTTCCGACCTCGCTCACGTCGGGATCGACGAAGGCCATCGCGACCGGGTGGCCGAGCGTGGGTGAGAGCGCGCCGCTCGTGATGACGCCGACCTCGCGGTCGCCCGCCTCGGTCGAGACGAACAGCGGGTAGTCGGCGCGGCCGGCGCGCTTGCCCTCGGCGGCGAGGCCGACGAGAACGCGGGCGCCGTCGGCGGGGCCGGCCTCGACGGCGGTGCGGCCGACGAAGTCGGCCGTCTTGGTCTTGAGCGGCACGACGCGGCCGAGACCGGCCTGCACGGGCAGGATGTCGCGGCTCAGCTCGTGCCCGTAGAGCGGCATCCCGGCTTCAAGCCGCAGGGTGTCGCGCGCCGCGAGCCCGCACGGGATCAGCCCGTGCGGCTCGCCCGCGGCGACGAGGGCGGCCCACAGTTCGGCGGCCTTCGCAACCGGCACGTAGAGTTCGAAGCCGTCTTCGCCCGTGTAGCCCGTGCGGGCGACGAGCACCGCGGTGCCGCGGAACCGGGTGCCCATGCACGCGTAGTACGGCAGCTCGTCGAGGGTGTGGCCCATCGCGAACTCGGGAGCCTCGTCGAGGCCCTCGGTCGCCTGCAGGATCGCGCGCGCCTTCGGGCCCTGCACGGCGATGAGGGAGACCGCCTCGGTCGCGTCGGTGACGGCGGCGTCGAAGCCGGGTATGCGCGCGGCGAGCGCGTCGACGACGACGTGCCGGTTGCCGGCGTTGGCGACGACGAGGTACTCGCCGGGCGCGTTCTGGTAGACGATGAGGTCGTCGAGGATGCCGCCCGCCTCGTCGAGGATCATCGTGTACTTCGCCTTCGAGAGCGCGATCGCCGAGACGTTGGCCGCGAGCGCATAGTCGAGGAACGCCGCCGCCTCGGGCCCGGTCACGCTCAACTCGGCCATGTGCGAGATGTCGAAGATGCCGGCGGCGGTGCGCACGGCGTGATGCTCCGCTAGATCGGAGGTGTAGCGCACCGGCATCTGCCAGCCGGCGAAGTCGGTGAAGCTCGCGCCGGCATCCACGTGGACCTCGTGCAGCGGGCTGCGCTTCTCGGGCGCGGCCGCGGCCTCGGTGTGCTCGCCCGGCGGGGGCGGCGGGGT
>CALRZA010000012.1:0-15094 GCA_943372535.1 Auritidibacter sp. Marseille-P8566 | reverse complement strand
GCTCTTCCCGCGGGTGTCGAAGTGGACGAGCCCGCGCATCGCGCTCATCATCGCCGCGTTTTTCGTCGCCGGCGGCTACCTGCTGTTCCTTGTGAACAACGCGACCGTCGTCGGCGTCTTCGTCAACATGGCGATCGCGGGCATCGGGTCGGGCGCGCTCGTCGGTGCCCTCCCGGCCGCCGCCGCGGCAGCGGCTCCGCGCGGCCAGACCGGTGTCGCAACAGGCCTCACCAACACGACCAAGACGATCGGCGGCTCGTTCGCCTCGGCGACCTTCGCGATCATCCTCGCGTTCGGCGCGGCCTCGGCCGTGACCGCCACGGCGTCGAGCCTGCTCGGCTATTTGACGGTCTTCGCGATCTGCGGTGTCGGCGCGCTCGTCGCGGCGGTGCTGCTGTTCCTCGTGCCCAAGCTCGCCTTCGCCGATGTCGACGAGGCACTGCTGGAGGAGCAGACGGCGGCGGTCGCGGGCGAGTGACCGTGGAGCTCGCCGAGCGGTTTCTCACCCTCACGACGCCCCACCTCGCCGACGCCTGCGTGCGCGCCGGCGTGCCGGTGCGGTGCGGGCCGGCCGGGCTGCGCGCGCTCACGGAGGCCCACGTCATCGGGCGCGCCCTGCCCGCCCGCCACGCCGGTAGCGTCGACGTGTTCCTCGAGGCGATGGAGCGCACGCGCCCCGGTGACATCCTCGTTGCCGACAACGGCGGGCGTCTCGACGAGAGCTGCATCGGCGACCTCCTCGCGCTCGAGGCACGCGAGGCGGGCATCGCCGCGATCGTGATCTGGGGCCTGCATCGCGACTCGGTCGACATCCGCGAGATCGGCATCCCGCTCGTCAGTCTCGGCAGCATGCCGACCGGGCCCCTCGCGGTCGCACCCCGGGAACCCGACGCTCTGACCTCAGCACGACTCGGCGACCACGTCGTCACGAACGATGACCTCGTGGCCGTGGATGCCGACGGCGTGCTGCTACTGCCCGCCGACCGAGCCGAGGAGCTCTTCACGCTCGCGGAGGGGATCCGCGACACCGAACGCCGTCAGGCCGACCTCATCGCGGGCGGCACCCCGCTGCGCGAGCAGGTCGGCTTCGCGCGGTTCCTCGCCCAGCGCGAACTCGAACCCGACCTGACCTTCCGCGAGCACCTGCGGCGCGTCGGCGGCGAGATCGAGGTCTGAACCCGCTCAGACGCGGGGCCGCAACTCCCCGCGGATCACCTTGTGCGGCGCAGCCTGCGCGACGGGCTTGATCGTGATCATGTCGAGGTCGACGTGCGGCGGCAGCTCGAGCGCGTGCACGATGGCCTCCGCGATGTCGTCGGCCACGAGCGGGTCGGGCACGTTGTCGTAGACCGCCGCCGCCTTCGCCTCGTCGCCGTTGAAGCGCACGAGCGAGAACTCGTCGGTCTTGACCATGCCGGGGGCGACCTCGATCACGCGGATCGGCTCCCCCGCGAGCTCGAGTCGCAGCACCCGCGTCATCGCGTGCTGGGCGAACTTGGCAGCGTTGTAGCCACCCCCGCCCTCGTAGACGACATGGCCGGCGATCGAGGTGATCATGACGATGCCGGCACTCGTGCCCGGGGTCCAGCCCGAGCGCAGCAGCGGCAGGAGCGCGCTCGTGACCCGCTTCGTGCCGAGCACGTTGACGTCGAACATGCGAGCCCAGTCGTCCGGGTCGCCGTCCTCGACGCTCGCCATGCCGAACGCGCCGCCCGCGTTGTTGACGAGGGCGTGGATGGGGCCGAGAGCAGCGAGGTGGTCGCGCAGGGCATCCACCTCGCTCTGCTGGGTGATGTCGGCGACGAACACGTCGGCGCCGGTGTCGGCGGCGAGCGCCTCGAGCCGGTCGGCCCGGCGGGCGACCCCGACGACCTGCCAGCCGTGCGAACGCAGCAGGCGCACCGTTGCCTCCCCGATACCCGAACTCGCCCCGGTCACCACTGCGCGCCTGTTCTCCATGGGCTCAAAACTAGCGCGGGTAGGGTGGTCCCAATGACGGCGCCGACCTCCGATCGTGCCCGGCCCGGCTCCGCCCGGGTCGCGGTGTGGGACAACGCGCGGTTCATCGCCGTGACGCTCGTCGTGATCGGCCACGGCATCCAGCGACTCACCTACGACTCCAACAACGCGCTCGTCGTCTACCTGGTGATCTACGCGTTCCACATGCCGGCCTTCGCGCTCATCAGCGGCTACTTCTCGAAGGCGGCCCCTCCCGGGGCGAAGCAGATGCGCAAGGTGCTGACCGACATCCTGCTGCCGTATCTGATCATGGAGGGCATCTGGACCCTCGTGCAGTTCCTCGTCGAGGGCAAGCGCGAGTTCAACCCGACGCAGCCGAGCTGGACGCTGTGGTTCCTGCTCGCCCTCGGCATCTTCCGGCTGATCCTGCCCTACCTCGCCCTGCTGCGCTGGCCGCTGCTGTGGGCCGTCGTGGTGTCGGTCGGGGTGGGCTACTTCGACAATGTGGACTCGACCTTCTCGCTCTCGCGGGCGATCGGCATCCTCCCATTCTTCGTGCTCGGGTGGAAGCTGCGCGAGTGGGGCACGATCGATCGCTGGCACGCTGCCGAGCGGGTCGCGGGCTGGGCGCGCGCGGCTGCAGTCGTCGTCCTCGGCGCGTGGGTGGCCGTCGTCATCATCTTCATCGAACCCTTCCGTGCGATCGACCTACGGTTCTGGTTCTTCTACGACGACTCCTACCGCGGACTCGGAGAGGACCAGTGGTGGGCCGGACTCGTGAGGCTCGGGCTCATCGGGCTGGCTCTCGTGCTCAGCGCCGCCTTCTTCGTGCTCGTGCCCCGTCGGCGCACGTGGATGACCGATCTCGGCCAGGCGACGATGTACATCTACCTGCTCCACAGCTTCGTTCTCTACCCGATCCGCGAGACCGGGATCCTGCTCGACGAGAACTCGTCGGCGATGTGGCTCGTGAGCATGGTGCTGGCCTGCATCGCGATCTCGATCGCGCTCGCCAGCCCGGTGATCCGGCGCGTGTTCCGCCCGCTCATCGAGCCGAAGCCGCGCTGGCTGTTCGTCGAGCTCGACGACAAGCCCTCCCGTCGCGATCCGACGGGGTCGATCCGCCTTCCGTAAGCGCGCGCCCTGTTACGTCGTGTGTCGGGTCTCGTTGACCCGCGCGAACACCTCTCCTTAGGCTCGACCGCGCAGCGGGCATCCCGCTCATCTCAGACGCAAGGAGCACCATGTCCGACTGGAAGTTCGAGACCAAGCAGGTTCACTCGGGCGCGAAGCCCGACCCGACCACGAACGCCCGCGCGACGCCGATTTACAAGACGACCTCGTACGTCTTCAACGACACGGCTCACGCCCAGAACCTCTTCGCCCTCGCGGAGTTCGGCAACATCTACACCCGTCTGATGAACCCGACCACCGATGTCGTCGAGCAGCGCGTCGCCGCGCTCGAGGGTGGCACGGCGGCCCTCGCCGTGGCCTCCGGCTCCTCGGCGATCACCTACGCCGTGCTCAACATCGCGGGCGCGGGCGACCACATCGTCTCGTCGTCGTCGATCTACGGCGGCACGTACAACCTCTTCAAGTACACGCTCGCCAAGCTCGGTATCGAGGTGACCTTCGTCGAGAACCAGGACGACGCCGAGGAGTGGGCTGCCGCCGTGCGCCCCAACACCAAGCTGTTCTTCGCCGAGACCATCGGCAACCCGAAGATCAACATCCTCGACATCGAGAAGGTCGCTGGCATCGCGCACGACAACAGCCTGCCGCTCATCGTCGACAACACGATCGCGACGCCGTACCTCATCCGTCCCTTCGAGTTCGGGGCCGACATCGTCGTGCACTCGGCCACGAAGTTCCTCGGCGGTCACGGCACGGTCATCGCCGGCGTGATCGTGGATGGCGGAAAGTTCGCGTGGTCGAAGCACGTCGACAAGTTCCCGGGTCTCACCGAGCCCGACCCCAGCTACCACGGCGCCAGCTACACGACGGTGCTCGGGGATGCCATCGCCTACGTCATCAAGATCCGGGTGCAGCTGCTGCGCGACACCGGTGCGGCCCTCTCGCCGGACAGCGCGTTCGCGCTCATCCAGGGCATCGAGACGCTCAGCCTGCGCATCGAGCGTCACGTCGAGAACGCTCAGGCGATCGCCGAGTGGCTCGAGGCCCACGAGGATGTCGCCTCGGTGAACTACTCCGGACTCCCCTCGAGCCCGTGGTACGCCGCGGCGCAGAAGTACAGCCCGAAGGGCGTCGGCGCGGTGCTCTCGTTCGAGCTCAAGGGCGGCGTCAACGCCGGCCGTGCGCTCGTGGAGAACGTCGAGCTGTTCAGCCACCTCGCCAACATCGGTGACGTGCGCAGCCTCATCATCCACCCTGCTTCGACGACGCACTCGCAGCTCACCCCGGAGCAGCAACTGACCACGGGAGTCACCCCGGGTCTCGTGCGTCTGTCGGTCGGGATCGAGAACGTCGACGACCTGAAGGCTGACCTAGCAGCCGGTTTCGCGGCGGCTCGGAAGGTCGCGGCCTCCTAAGCACTGCGCGACCGTGTCGAGGGCCCCTGCGTAATGAACGCGGGGGCCCTTCGTCTTTCGGCGATACTGGACACGACATGGACTGGCAGACTCCCGAAGACGCCGTGCCGTCGACCTTCATCACAGAGGCGAACGCGCGTGCGGTGCTCGGCAAGCCTCCGGCCACGGGCGCCTGGCGGGAGGGCGACCCGGTCGGCGATCGCCGCTTCGCGTCGATTGGCGCGATGACGCTCGAGCGCGGGGGCGAGCTGCCGGTCGTCCGGGTCGCGTACGAGACGTGGGGCACTCTCAACGAGGCGCGCGACAACGCGGTGCTCGTCGTGCACGCCCTCACGGGCGACAGCCATCTGCGCGGAGGCCCCGGCCCCGGGCATCCCACGGGCGGATGGTGGTCAGGAATCGTCGGGCCGGGTCTGGCCATCGACACCGACCTGTGGTTCGTCGTGTCGCCCAACATGCTCGGGGGCTGCCAGGGCACGACCGGCCCGGCGTCGTCGGCGCCCGACGGCCAGGAGTGGGGCTCGCGCTTTCCGTTCGTGACGATCCGCGATCAGGTCGAGGCGCAGCGCGCGCTGAGCGACGTTCTCGGCATCGAGACCTGGGCCGCCGTGATCGGCGGATCGATGGGTGGCATGCAGTCGCTCGAGTGGGCGGTGACCCACCCGGATCGCGTGCGCCGGGTCGCCGTGCTCGCCGCGCCCGCGCGCTCGAGCGCCGACCAGATCGCCCTCAACTCGGTGCAGCTCGAGGCCGTGCGCATGGATCCCGCGTTCGCCGGCGGCGACTACTACGACGCCGCCGACGGTGAGGGCCCGCATCAAGGCCTGGCCCTCGCTCGCCGCATGGCGCTGCTCAACTACCGCTCCCCGACCGAGCTCAACGACCGGTTCGAGCGCAGCTGGCAGAGCGGGGTGAGCCCCCTCGGTGACGGCGGCCGGTACGCCGTGGAGAGCTACCTCGACTTCCACGGCAACAAGTTCACGCGCCGCTTCGATGCCAACAGCTATCTCACGCTCGTGCAGGCCATGAACTCTCACGACATCGGGCGCGGTCGCGGAGGCACGGCCGAGGCGCTTGCGCGGGTCACGATGCCCGCCCTGATCCTCGCGATCGACAGCGACCGGCTCTTCCCCGTGCCCGATCAGCGGCACATCGCGCTGCACGCGCCGGGCAATCTCGACGGCGACGTGCCGCACCTGATCTCGTCGCCGTTCGGACACGACGCGTTCCTCATCGAGGACGACCTCGTCGGAGCCCAACTGCGCCGCCTGCTCGAACACCCCGCGCACTAGCATCGGGCCATGGCGCTGCGTGCCGCGGTGACCGCCGTGATGGTCGCCCTCCTGCTCGGAGGCTGCTCCGCGCCCGTCGCGGCACTCCCGGACGGCATCTCGGTGAGCGTGCGGCAAACCCGGTTCGACGGACCGGTGCGTCAGGTGCAGCTCGTCGTCGCCAACGCCTCGGGCCAGCCGTTCGAGGTCACGAGCGCTGAATTGCGGTCGACCCGCTTCGAGGGCACGGTGTCGTTCGATCGGCCGCAGACGGTGCCCGACCGGTCGTTCCGCGACCTCCCGGTGAAGCTCCCCGGCGCCACCTGCGCCGAGGGGGCACCCACCGACGAGATCGCGCTCGACTTCGTGACCGCGGACGGCCGCTCCGGGTCCGCCGTGCTGCCGATCGACGACGTCGCGATCCTCGATGCCATCGCGACCGAGGACTGCGTCATCGCCGCGGTCGCCGACGTTGTCACGATCGCGCCGCCCGACACGGCCGAGTGGATGCCCGGCGCCCACGCCCCCGTCACCCTCACCTTCACCGCCCTCCCCACCGGCTCCGCCGGGCGGGTGACGGTGCTCTCCGTGGGCGCGACAACCCTCTTCGCCCACGTCGACGAGCGCGGCGAGCGGATCGTGGCCACCCCCGTCGATCTCACGTTCGACGCCGACAGCCCGGCCACGGGCATCCCGATCCGGCTCGAACCCAGCCGGTGCGACCCCCACGCGATCGCGGAGGACAAGAGGGGAACGCTGCTGCCGTTCGCGATCGAGGTCGGCTCGGCGACCGGGACCATCGAGATCGCCGTCGATGCAGCGGTGCGAGCGAGCCTCTACGACTACGTCGCCGACTGGTGCGGAATGGCCCCTCAGGCGCCCTGAGTCGGGCGGCAGCTCAGGCGGTGAATCGGGCGGCGGGTCGGGGCCGCAACGACTGCTGCGGCCCCGGGCCTCCCCCGGTGTGGCGCGGATCTCTCCGGTGCCCCTCTTGTGTTCGACCTTAGTGTGACACGACAGTGCGTCTCCTCCGGTGAGGCACCCCCATTTCTGGGGAACGGTGTGTCAGCATGTGCGAGATATGGACCTCATCGCCAAGGAACGGGACCGGCTGCTGCAGCGCACCGCCCGGGTATACGGACTGAGCTTCACCGTCGTCTCCCTCATCTGCCTCGTCATTCCGGGCGGCGTGACGGGACTCGCGGTGATGCTCTGCCTGCCGCTGTACGCCATCGTTGGCTTCAGTCAGTACCGCCTCGGCGTCTCGCGGTCGCTCGGCTGGATCCTGCCCGCGATCGCGGCCGGACTCGCGGCGATCGTTGTGTTCACGGTACTCACCCCGGGCGGCCCCGGTCCGGCGGGCGTGTCGGCGGCGGTTCAGCTGGCGGCGGCATCCCTGGCCTCCTTCGCGATCGTGCTCACGACCGAGCCGATGCGCCGCGTGGTTCTTGTTCTCGCCTTCCTCGCCGTCGGCGGGGTCACCGTCACGCTGCTCGCGCCGACCCAGCCCATGCTGCGCACCGTGCCGCTGCTCGTGCTCGGCTGGACCCTCGCGACCATCATCGGCTTCTGGATCAGCGCGGGCGTGCCTCAGGCCGCGCGCCGCATCGCGAGCATCGGACGCGCCCACCGGGCCGAGCGCCACGCGAGCGAGACCGAGGCCCAGCGCCGTCAAGGCGCGCGCCTGCTGCACGACACGGTGCTGGCCACCCTCACCCTGCTCGCCCACTCGGGCGTCGGGGTCGCCGAGGATGCCCTGCGCCAGCAGGCCGCCGACGACGCGCGGCTGCTGCGTCAACTGAGGCTCGGCGCCACTCCTGCTCCTCAGTCGTCGGGCGTCTACCAGCTGGAGAAGGTCGAGGAGACCGTGCTCGGCACGACGCTCGAGTCGGTCAAGCAGCGATTCGGACGCATGGGCCTCGAGGTGAGCTGGCACGGAACCGGGCAGGTCCTGCTGCCCACCGAGGTGCTCGACGCCTTCCTGCTGGCCCTCGCCGAGTGCCTCGAGAACGTGCGGCGGCACTCCGGGGTCACCGAGGCTCACGTGACGATCACCGAGGACGAGACGATGGTGCGCGCAATGGTCACCGACTCCGGAGTCGGGTTCACCCTCGACGACGTGGATTCCGCCCGCCTCGGCTTCAAGGAGTCCGTCGTCGGTCGGCTCAAGGAGGTCGGCGGCAAGGCCCGCCTGTTCTCCGCCCCCGGCTCGGGCACGACCGTCGTGCTGGAGGTGCCGCGATGAGCCTTCCCGAAGAGAACACGCTCGGCGTCGTCGTCGGCAGCAAGAAGAAGGCCGGCGAGTCGGATGCCACACGCCGCGTCATCCGCGCCGCCACCCCGCGCCGGTCCAGC
The DNA here is from genome assembly GCA_943372535.1 of Auritidibacter sp. Marseille-P8566. Classification (GTDB taxonomy): domain Bacteria; phylum Actinomycetota; class Actinomycetes; order Actinomycetales; family Microbacteriaceae; genus Rhodoglobus. Next base: position 6,960 of record CALRZA010000012.1, on the reverse strand, counting down.
CTTGGCACCGGCTTCATCGGAGTGGGCGCCGCGGTGGTCTTCGGTCTGCGCGCTGTCTACGGCATCGTCTGGTTCGTCAGCCAGTGGAACCTGTACCCCGACCCCATCCCCGCGGCGGCCGCCTGGGGCGTGCTCATCGCCGTCTGCGTCGGCACCGTCATCGTCGCCCGGGTGACCGGCGACCAGCTGCCGACGTGGGCCTTCGTGATCTTCATGATCGGCCTCGGCGCGGCGATGGCTCTCGACCTCTATGCGATCTGGCCGCTGCAGGACATCGGTCGCCACGGCACCGCCGCGATCGCCGCCGGCATGGCGATCATCATCGTGCTGACGCTGCGACCGGTGCGCGATCTCATCATCTCGATCATCGTGCTCGGCGCGATCCTCGCCGCCGCGATGATCGTCAACACCCCGTGGAGCACCGACATCATCGCCGCGCAGGTCACCGCGCTGGCCTTCGCGGTGCTACCCGGCGTGATCGGCATCGTGATCGTCACGGGCTTCCAGCGTCTCGTGCAGGTCGAACTCGACCGCGTGCTCGTGCAGTCGACCGTCTCGGCCCCGCGCTTCGCCGTCGGCATGCTCGCCAGCGAGCAGCTCGCCCGTCTCGACCTCGCCGCCGAGGAGCTTCTCGACAAGGTCGCCGTCGGCAAGACGAAGCTGCCGCTCGACCCGAAGACGGCATCCGTCGCCGCGTCGCTGGCGACCGAGCTGCGTCTGCACCTCATCGAGGGCCGTCGAGAGACCTGGCTGTACCACGCGATCACCGAGTCCGATCTGCTCGGCAAGGCCGTGAGCCTGAGCGACAAGGGCAGCCTCGCGGGGCTGCTCGATCCGCAGCAGCGCGACGGTCTGCTGTCGACGACCTGGCTGCTCGTCACCGACACGACCAAGCCCAATTCGCCGCGAACGGTGCAGCTCACGATCGGTCCGGCGACGACCTCGGTCGAGACCGAGGCAGGTCACCGCATCATGGTGCCGATCGTGATCGAAACCACGGGCGTATCTCGAAATCGTGTCGACCCGGCCACGTGGGAGGCCATCGCGCGAGTCGGGCAGTACAGTGACTCCACCCACAACTCCAGCCTTCGTGTCGACATCGAGTGCCTCGTCGACAACCCCGCCGACCAATAGCCCTACCCGCTCCTACTGAAGGACCTCTCGTGAACGACTCCCCTCGAATCAGGCTCGCTCTCGTCGACGACCATCGAATGCTGCTGGGCGCGCTCACCGAGTGGATCCGCAACGCCGCGACCGACATCGACATGGTCGCCGCGCTGCCCACGTGGCCCGAGCTCACGGTGCACCCGGAGTTCCCCGTCGACGTCGTGCTGCTCGACGTCGACCTCAAGGACAACATCCCGATCTCGCTCAAGATCAACACTCTCAAGACCATGGGCGTCAAGGTCGTGCTCATGAGCACCTACTCCGAGCCCAACCTCGTGCGCGAGGCCCTCGCGGCCGGTGCACTCGGCTACCTGGTCAAGAGCGAGGATGCCGGCATGATCGTCGAGGCGATCCGCGCGGCCGCGAAGGGCGAACCCTTCGTCTCCGCCGAGCTCGACCTCGCGCTCAGCGCGGGTGAGGTGGGCGGCTCGCCCAAGCTCAGCGCGCAGGAGCGCCGCGTCATGGCCCTGTACGGCGGCGGTGAGCCCGTGAAGGCCGTCGCCTACCAGCTCAGCATCTCCGAGGAGACGGCCAAGAGCTACCTCAAGCGCATCCGCGAGAAGTACCGCGTCGCGGGCTTCGACGTGGGCACCAAGGTGGCGCTGCGCAAGCGCGCGATCGAAGACGGCATCCTCGTCGAGTCAGACCTGCCGCGCAACTTCTGATCGAGCCTGCCGGCGCCCCAGCGCGACGCTCGTGAGGGCGAGCAGCACGCCGGGCACGCACAGCGCGAGTCCCACCCACGCGGGCGAGAGGTAGCCGAGCCCCGCCGCGATCGTCACCCCGCCGAGCCACGCGCCGAGCGAGTTGCCGATGTTGAGGGCCGAATGGTTGAGAGCGGCGGCCATCGTCTGGGACTCGCCCGCGACATCCATGACCCGGGTCTGGATCGCCGGGCCCAGGGCCGCGGCACTGCCGCCGACGAGGAACAGGAAGACGAGCAGACCGACTGTCGTCTGAGCGGTCAGGGCGAACCCGAGCAGGGCCACGGCGAAGACGCCGAAGCACACGAAGATCGTGCCGATGACGTGGTGGTCGGAGCCGCGACCGCCCGCGTAGTTGCCGATCGTCATGCCGAGCCCGAGGCACACGAGGGCGATCGGCACGAACGAGGCATCGAGCCGGGTGACGTTCGTGACGACGGGGGCGACGTAGGTGTAGACGGCGAACAGGCCGCCGAAGCCGACCGCGCCGGTCGCGAGCGCAAGCCACACCTGCGGCCGGGTGAGCGCGGTGAGCTCCCGACGCATGGTCGCGGTCGGGTCGCCGTTCTGATGGGGCACGACGAGGGCGATCGCGCCGAGGGTGAGTGCGAAGACGCCCGCGACCGCGAGATAGGCGACCCGCCAGTCGGTCGCCTGTCCGAGCGCGGTGATCGTCGGAACCCCGATGACATTGGCGATCGTGAGCCCGCCGAGCACGAAGGCGATGCCGCGCCCGCGCATGCCCGGCCCCATGAGCGACGAGGCGACGAGCGCCGCGATGCCGAAGTAGGCGCCATGCGGCAGGGCGGCGACGAAGCGCGCCAGCAGCACGAGCTCGAACGTGGGGGCGAGAGCGGAGGCCGCGGTGGCGATGACGAAGACGGCGACGCACGCGAGGAGCACGCCCTTGCGCGGGAAGCGCGCGACGAACGGCGCGATGGTCGGAGCGCCGACGACGACCCCGAGGGCGTAGGCCGAGATCAGGGTGCCGGCCTGCGCGTTCGCGAGTTCCTCCGATCTCGCCCACAGCGCGGGGAGGAGGTCAGCGGCGATGTCGGGAAGCAGACCCATCGCCACGAACTCGGTGAGGCCGATGCCGAAGCCGCCGAGGGCGAGGGCCAGCAGGGCGACGCGCACGCGCGCCGGGGAGAAGGAGTGGGTCACGCGTCACGCGCCGATCGCACCGCGGACGCGTCGCCGGTGAACGGCCACGCCGTGGGGGCCTCCTCCTCCGCGTCCACCTCGGGCACGTCGAGGTCGTGGGGCGCGACGATGATCGCCCGCACCGCCCACCCGAGCAGCACGAAGAGTAGGAGGTTGCGCACGGTGATGATGCTCACCATGAGCGGGTCGGCCAGCAGCAGGGTCGTGTAGAGGTAGGGGTAGATCAGCTGGGTGAGGGCGGCGATCGCGAGCCCGATCGTGGCCGGCACCGCGAACGATCCGCCGCGACCCGCCGATCGGGTGACGAGGCCCAGCAGGATCGGCACGGCGAGCCACGTGATGAACTGCGGCGATCCCACTTTGTTGAACGCGATGAGAGCAGTGACCAGCGCGAGGGCGAGGGGCGGCATCAGGTCACCTGCCGCGACCCCGCGACGCACCGCGAGCACGCCGAGGGTGACGATCGCCAGCACCATGGCGGCGAGCACCGGGGTCATCACCGCGGCGGCGACGGCGACGCCGGGGCCCTCGACCTGATAGGTCAGGATGTCGCGGTCGTAGTACACGATCGTGCCGGGCACGCCCGCGGCGACCTGCCAGAGCCAGAACGTGCTGATCGGCGCCTCGACCTGCAGGCCCCGCCCGGTCTGCTGGGTGATGAAGCTGAGCGCGTTGGCACCGGCGCCGAGCAGCAGCGCCGTGAGCAGCACGCCACCGCTCGCGATGATCGCGGCGAGCGCGATCGCGAACCGCTGTTTGAGGGCGATCACTGCCGACGCGATCAGCACGGCGGGCCACACCTTCACCCACATCGCGATCGCGAGCACGACTGCGGCGACGCGAGGGCGGCTGGCGAGCAGCAGCACTCCGATGAGGGCGAGCGGCACTGTCACGGCGTCGATCCGGCCGAGCGCGATCGGTCCGAGGAGCACGAGAAAGGCGACCCACCACCAGGCGGCGGCGATTCGCTCGCGCGACCGGCCCCATCCCGTGAGGAATCCGAAGGCGACCGCGTTGAGCAGCATGATCATGGTGAGCCACGTCGCCGCGTACTGCTCCATGCCGGCGAGGGAGGCCGCGAGCATCGGCACGAGCGCGACGATCGGGTAGACCCAGACGGTGTCGATGCCGACCCAGACGCCACTGCGCGCCTGGTCGATCCAGAAGGTGTAGACGAACTGCACATCGCCGAGCGGGAGTCCGGGGGCGAAGAGGTTGAGCAGTCCGAGCCAGAGATGCACCGCGACGAAGGCGATCCAGACGGTCAGCGGATGCCGCACGACCGCCAGCAGGAGGCCCCCGATCCGCGCGGCGGCGGACGGGGCGTCGGTCATGGTTCCAGCGTAGCCCGGTAACAATTCGTCGCCGTCGCCATGCCCGGGCCGTCGGTGGGCGAAGATGGTGTCACACAGCCCCTCGACCTCAGGAGTACGCCATGACACGCCCCTCCCCGTTCCGTCGCCTCTCGGCCATCGCGGCGGTCGCCGCCGTCGCCCTCACGCTCGCCGCCTGCACCCCGGCCGCCGACCCGAGCGAACCCGCCAGCGACTACGTCACCGACGGCAAGCTCACCATCGGCACCGGCGAGCCCGCCTACTACCCGTGGGTCATCGATGACGCCCCCGAGTCGGGCGAGGGCTTCGAGGCCGCCATCGCCTACGCCGTGGCCGAGGAGCTCGGTTTCGCGGCCGAGGACGTCGTCTGGGTGCGCACCACCTTCGACGAGGCCATCGCCCCCGGACCGAAGAACTTCGACTTCAACCTGCAGCAGTACTCGATCACCGACGAGCGCCGCGAGAACGTCGACTTCTCGTCGCCGTACTACGAGACCACCCAGGTCGTCATCACGACCGAGGGCACCGCGGCCGCGGGCGCGACCACGATCGCTGAGCTCAAGGAGCTGCTGATCGGCGCTGCGACCGGCACGACGAGCTTCGACGCGATCGAGCAGCAGATCGCTCCGACGCAGGGCGCCCAGGCGTTCGCGTCGAACGATGACGCCAAGCTCGCCCTCGAGTCGGGCACCGTCGATGCGATCGTCGTCGACCTGCCCACCGCGTTCTACCTCACCGGGGTCGAGCTGACCGGCGGTCTCATCGTCGGCCAGCTGCCGAAGCCCGACGGCAAGAGCGGTGACGAGTTCGGTCTCGTGCTGGCCAAGGATTCCCCGCTCACCGCCGCGGTGACCGCCGCGGTCGACGCGCTGCGCGACAGCGGTCGCCTGCAGGAGATCGCGGACGAGTGGCTCGCGGATGCCGCGGATGCGCCGGTCCTGAAGTAGTTTTCGTCAGTGACTTCGCACGACGGTCAGGCCCGGCAGCCCAGCTCGATCGAGCTCGGCCGCCGGGCCTTCCGGCGTCGTCAGACGCAGCGCTCGGTGCTCATCAGCATCGCCTCCACGCTGGTGCTGGCCGTCATCGTCTGGATCACGCTCATCAACACACCCGGCTGGGCCCGGGTTCAGCAGACCTTCTTCGATCCCGAGGTCTTCGTCGCGGCCCTCCCCCGCGTCTGGGACGGCTTCCTGCTCAACCTGCGCGTGCTGCTCTTCGCCGCGGTGGGGGTGCTCGTGTTCAGCGTGCTGCTGGCGGTCATCCGCACGCTGCGCGGGCCGGTGTTCTTCCCCCTGCGCGCTCTGGCGGCCGGCTACACCGACCTGTTCCGCGGGCTGCCGCTCATCATCGTGCTCTACCTCGTGGGCTTCGGCATCCCGGGACTGCAGGGCCCCGACGGCACCCGCATCCCGGCGGCCGTGCTCGGCACGATCGCGCTCATCCTCACCTACTCGGCCTACGTCTCCGAGGTGTTCCGCGCCGGCATCGAGGCGGTGCACCCGTCCCAGCGGCTCGCCGCGCGGTCCCTCGGCCTGAGCCACGGGCAGACGATGCGGCTGGTCGTCCTGCCGCAGGCGGTGCGCAAAGTGACGCCCGCGCTCATGAACGACTTCATCGCGATGCAGAAGGACGTCGGGCTGATCTCGGTGCTCGGGGCCGTGGATGCCGTGCGCGCCGCCCAGATCGAGACCGCCAAGTTCTTCAACTTCACGCCCTACGTTCTCGCGGGACTGCTCTTCGTGCTGCTGGCCCTGCCGATGATCCGGTTCACCGACTGGTACACGGCCCGCCTGCGCGCCCGCGAGCAGAGCGGGGGGATCGTATGAGCGTGCTGCGCGTCGAGGGCGTGCACAAGTCGTTCGGCGACACCGCCGTGCTGCGCGGCCTCGACCTCGAGATCTCGGCCCACGAGGTCGTCGCCCTGATCGGCGCGAGCGGGTCGGGCAAGTCGACCCTGCTGCGCGCGATCACCCTGCTCGAGCCGATCGACGACGGCCAGCTCTGGCTCGGCGACACCGACATCAGCGACCCCCGCATCGACGGTGACGCGGTGCGCTCGCGCATCGGGGTCGTCTTCCAGGCCTACAACCTGTTTCCGCACCTGAGCGTGCTCGACAACGTCACGCTCGGCCTGCGGCACGTGCATCGCCAGAGCCGGGATGCCGCCGAGGCCCGCGGTCTCGAGCTCCTCGAGCGCATCGGCCTCACGCCGCTCGCCCGCGCCTACCCGGATCGCCTGTCGGGCGGACAGCAGCAGCGCGTCGCGATCGCCCGCGCGCTCGCGAGCTCGCCCGAGCTGCTGCTGCTCGACGAGATCACGAGCGCCCTCGACCCGCAGCTCGTGACCGAGGTTCTCGACCTCGTGCGCGAGCTCAAGGCCGACGGCACGACGATCCTCATGGCGACCCACGAGATGGGCTTCGCCCGGGATGTCGCCGACCGCGTGGCCTTCCTCGACGGCGGTGTCGTCGCCGAGCTGGGCACCCCGGCGCAGGTCTTCGGCGCGCCCCGCGAGCAGCGCACTCGCGAGTTCCTCGCGCGATTCACGGCGGGCTGAGCACCTCCGCTGGGTGAGTAGCCCCGAAGCGGCG
>CALRZA010000011.1:0-15121 GCA_943372535.1 Auritidibacter sp. Marseille-P8566 | reverse complement strand
CAGAAAAGAGCCGAATCGTCGGCTCTTTTCTGCGAGCCCCCTGTCGGATTCGAACCGACGACCCCCGCTTTACAAGAACGAAACTGACCCCGAGAACTAGCGGAAGTTCGGCCAGAATCCGCGGAAAATCAACGAAGTTGGGCTGATGTGATCAGCCGTGATCGGGATGTTTTGCCCACGAGTGTGGGCAAAATGTGGGCAAACGACCCAAGTTGGTAGATGCGTTCGCCTGTGTCAGACGAAGGGGCCTAACAGCGATGCCTGGTCCCGAGATTTCTGTGCCGATTCGATGACTGTAGTCGGGAAGAAGCCCTCTTTGAGTACGGCCAAAGCCTGATTTCGGTTCATGTGGTCCCCTTCTTCTGCGACGATCTCGACAGCGGCGCGAGGAGTGCCGACACGGACGATGACTGCCCACTGCACTTCGACCGATCTATCGCGCGCAAGTTTCATCAGCTGATCTTCACTTGGGTACCGAACACCCTCGGCAACTGCGATCCGTCGAGTCACAGCAGAGCGGTCGGTGGTTAGCCGTTCAAAGTCTTCGAGACTTGCCCGAGGATTTGCCCCGCACTGGCCGCGCACCTGAGGGTGCACATCCGCCAACAGCCGTTCGAATAGGTCACGGTATTGCGTACTCCGGGCGATTCGCGCCCTGGCTTCCCACGAGTCATCCTGTGAGAGGACTTCTTGAATCTCTCGGTCTAGCTGCTCGGCCGGGTTGTTGAGGCCGGCCACGATCTCGCGAACGACGGAGTCCGTAGATGCTGCCAGGGCGAGCAAGACTATTTGTCGTCCTCGGGCGCTGAGTGCTGCGGACTGCCGAACCGAGGCACTCGCATCCCCGCCCAGAGTGAGCAAGAGATCGTCGGGAATTGCCGGGTTCTGTGCGATCGCTTCTCGGATTCTCGCTGATCGGTCCCCGCCCATCTCGCGCAGGGTGGGCAGAGGAGTAGCGGGGTTCTTTGCCACTTCGACTCGTATGTCGATGGCTCGGTACGTGCTGAGCTCCCTTAAGCGATCTGGCGGGGTCGATTGCTCTTGCGCATCACGAAGAACTGGGTCGAACGGCATGGGCTCATTATTGTTGGCCAGCCGTGTTCGCGCCTCGGCTATCCCAGGCGCTCAGAGATCTTTCGATTGGAGGGCTGCGCGCATTGGGGCCTCCGGCTTTGCAGGCAGCCCGACCGAGATGATTCGTTCGACCAGCTTGACGGCGCGTTCGGGCAGCGCATCGCCCGGATAGAAGGACTCGAAGACAGCCTCGGCACCAGCGAGTGAATCGATGCCGTTGAGAACCAGCAACTTGGCGATGTCCTCGGTGTCGCGGCCCGGGCGGGCGGCATTGAGCTTCATCGCGAGCAGGGCATCGATCGGGGCGATGGAGATCGAGACGTTGGCGTCATCCAGAATCGGTTCCCAATCGACGGACTGACCCCAAGCCGGGATGAACATGACGGCGTCATTGTTTAGCCAAGTGCTCGGCCAGCCTCGCTCCCTTGCTATGTGCTCGATGATTGGGGCGAGACGGTCCATTGGCTCGATCTGCGCATCGATGTCTGCGGTCGTGTCTCGATCGAAGTAGGCGAGTCGGAGGGCGGCGCCGCCGACGATTCGGATGGAGACGCCGGTGACGCCGTCGGCACGGGCCGCAGTGACGACGTCGCGGAGCCCATCGATCAGGTCCTGCCGATCGAGCTGCATGAGCTACACGCTCTCAAGAGTCGAACGCTCGAGCAAGACGTTCCGGCGACGGAACTCCGTCGGCACATTCGCAAGGTCAGGCTCGAGGTCGTACTCGCCGAGCTGCGGCGACTGCGGCTCGCTGAGGAATCGAGAGGGCGCGGTGATCCACTCGGGCTTGGGCAGCTTGGACTGTCCGAGCCGGTAGTCGACGAGGGCGGCTAGTGCGGCATCCCAGGCCGGCGATCCGGTGGGGTGCGGTTCGGCGATCGCGAGCACGACGCGGTCGACTCCCTTGGCCGCGGCGAGGCTGTCGGAGTAGTCGATGAACGCACGCAGGGCGGAGTCTCGCGAACGCGCGGAGGCAATCCGCTCGGCCGTTTCGGTGGCGTCGACACCGACTCCAGGCACGGCGATGATGCGGTGTCCGGTCTGGCGCAGCAGCCGTTCGAGGGTGTCGACGGTGGGACTCCGCTTGCCGCTCTCGATGGTCGAGATGTCGGGCTGGCTGGTCTTGGCGCGCGCCGCGAGATCCCCTTGGGTGATGCCGCTGGCGAGCCGGGATGCTCGGAGCAGGGTCGATGCAGCCATGAGAACCTCCGAGCCAAGTATATCTAGTTAGATATGCCCTTCGAAACCCGCGACCTTGCTTAACCGTTTGTTTGGGTGGTCGTTTGGGTGGTCATGAGGCGCGACCACCCAAACGAACGGTCGACGAAGGTACGCGTTTGGGTCCTCACCCGTCGCGAGGGGCCAAACGAGGGGTTTTGGGCAGTTTTGCCCTGTCCTACCGCCCCTGCCTGGCGGGGCCAGCTTCCCAACCTCCCGCACCCAACTCCGTTGTCCACGGGAGGTTGGGAAGTAAAGCAGGGGCGGTAGGACAGGGCAGAAACAGTACGGGGAAGAGAAGGAGCTAAGCGGGTGGAGGTGGCTGGTTCTCTGGGGAGGGGGTCTCGATGAGTGGGTCGGGATCTTCACTGGCTGGCTGCGCGGGTAGTGCATTCACGATCCCAAAAGGAACGTGCACGCTTGGGACAACCTTTGAGGCCGAAGTTAGGTGCGTCGCTTGGTCATCGAAGAAGATGTGCGGCTTGAGGATCTCGAGCACGGATGCCTTCTCGATGCCGCCGAGGAAGAACGCGTCGTTCACGGTCACGCCCCACGACTTCAGGCTGCGGAGAGCTCGTTCGTGAGAAGGGGCGTTGCGAGCCGTGACCAAAGCAACATGAACCCTTATCCGGTAGCTGGCATCGACTCGTCGCTTCTCCTCTTCGCGCCGTTGGATGCGATTGATGCCGGCGAGGAGGTCCACCATCAAGCCATTCGGGTGAGGTTCGTCGACTCGCGAGACTTCGTTCTCGTGGAAGGCCTCGAGTCCTTTCTCCTGCATAACTCGCTCAGATGAGTCGTCGGCAAGCACTCCATCGAAGTCAAAGGCAATTCGGAGGTCGTCGCCGGTGTCGTCTTCGGATGACGTGTTCAGGACCCTGCCGGCCGGGTGGCCAAGTCGCACGGCCTCGGCCACATCTTTCTCGTCTGCAGACAGAAAGAGAGCCATGTTGAACGCCGGCATGAATTTGTAGGGTGACCGACCCTGCATGAAGACTGCTCGCGAGATGCTCAGGTTGTGGTGCTGGATCGAGCGCATGACTCGCACCCCTGTATCGGGATCGTTCTTGGACAGAACGATCACCTCTACGAGAGGGCCGCTCTCGTCCGAGAGATCATTGAGAGAGAGCAAGCGGCGAATGAAAGGAAAGGCGACCCCCGGCTCAAGCGGGTTGTCGATGTTGGTCTCCTGGTAGAGGCGGTACGGCTCCTCGCCTTGCGTCCTGAAAACCTCGTCCGAGGCTGACAGATCGAACAGTGCGCTCGACGCGACGCCAATCACGAGTTGATTGCTTAGGTCGTATGCCATCTGCGCCTCCGGGTCGGATGCGAGCATAGCTCGGCGAGCCCCTCGACACCTTTTCGGCGCGCTTGGTTCGGTCGGTGGTCGCACTTAGCGTGGAAACATGATGGTCAGGCTTACCGGTGGGTAGCGTCACACCGTACGAGACGTCGGGCGGGCGCCGGTACCGTGTGCGCTACCGCAAGCCCGATCGCAGCCAGACAGACAAGCGCGGGTTCCGCACCAAGCGCGAGGCTGAGCTGTTTCTCGCCTCCGTTGAAGTCGCCAAGAACAGCGGCCGCTACATCGACCCGACGCGCGCCCGAGTGAGCATCGGCGACTGGATGACCCGGTGGGTTGCCACTCGCACCGATCTCCGCCGTTCGACCTTCGATCGACTCGAGGGGGTCGTCCGGCTCCACATCGTCCCGACCCTCGGGCCCATCGCGATCGGCGACCTCACCAGATTCGACGCTCAGACTTGGGCCTCGAAGCTCTCTGCCACCCAGAGCCCTGGCTCGGTGCGCAAGATCGTCAATGTCCTGTCGGCCGGACTCCAGGTCGCCGTCGACGACGGGCGTATCCCGGCCAACCCGGCGTCACGGTTGAAGATGCCGAGGCAGTCGAAGCGGCGCAAGAAGTTCCTCACGCACCAGCAGGTCGCCGAGCTCGCGGCCGCGGTAGACGCGAAGCCTGCCGGAGAGGGCTACGGACTCCTCGTTCTCGTGCTCGCTTACACCGGGCTGCGGTGGGGCGAGCTGGCCGGACTGCGCGTGCGCGACCTCGACTTCGTTCGAGGCCGCCTCGATGTGCACACCACGATGGTCGAGGTCGACGGCTACATGGAGGAGTCGAGCCCAAAGGACTACGAGGAGCGATCGATTCCGGTCCCCGAGTTCATCCTCGAGCAGCTGTCGATCCACGTCGAGGAGAAGGACCCGAGCGACCACGTCTTCGTCAGCTCGAAGTCGGGCTCGGTGCTGCGCAACCGCACGTTCCGGCGCGGCTGGTTCAACGCCGCGGCGGAGGAGATCGGCATCCCGGGCCTGACTCCCCATGAGTTGAGGCACACCTGCGCGAGCCTCGCGGTGTCGGCCGGCGCCAACGTCAAGGCCCTCCAGCGGATGCTCGGGCACAGCTCCGCGAAGGAAACTCTGGACACTTACAGCGATCTGTTCGACGAGGATCTGGACAGTGTTGCGGTCGCCCTCAATGACACCGGAGCTGCCCTGAATGTGGGCAAAGTGTGGGCAAAACCGTCTCAGGTCACGCCTCCCGAAAGACGGGCTCGAAGAAAAGAGCCGAATCGTCGGCTCTTTTCTGCGAGCCCCCTGTCGGATTCGAACCGACGACCCCCGCTTTACAAGAGCGGTGCTCTGGCCAACTGAGCTAAGGAGGCGTGGACCTCGTCCATAGTAGCCATGTGAGTTCTTCCGCACCGGCGCACCATTCGCCCCTCGTGATCGTGGGAGCGGTGACGATCGCGCTCGTGAGCGGGGCACTCACCTCGCTGCAGACCCGCATCAACTCGCAGTTGGCGAGCGAACTGGGCGACTCATTCGTCGCGGCGATCATCTCGTTCGGCAGCGGGCTGCTCATCCTCACCGTCATCGTGCTCGTCGCGCCAACGGGTCGGCACGGGCTCGTGCGGTTGCGCGACTCGGTGCGAGCGCGCGAGACCCCATGGTTCTTCCTCATCGGCGGGGCGTTCGGTGCCGCGTTCGTGATCGGGCAGGGCCTCACCGCGGCGATCGTCGGAGTCGCGCTATACACGATCGCCGTCGTTGCCACCCAGACCGTGACGGGAGCCGTGATCGACCGGGTGGGACTCGGGGATCTGCCGCGGCGACCGGTCACGGCATTGCGGGTGGTGGCATCCGTGCTCGCGGTGGCGGCGGTGGGATACGCGGGCCTCAGCGACCTGCGGGAGGACATCCCCATCGCCCTGCTGATCCTGCCGCTGCTCGTCGGGGTCGGCATCGGCTACCAGCAGGCGGTCAACGGCCAGGTGCGGCATGTGTCGCAGTCCGCGCTCACCGCGACCTTTCTCAACTTCCTGGTCGGAACGATCGTGCTCGTCGTGGCCCTCGGCATCCACCTGATGATCACGGGATGGGTCGCGACGTTCCCGACGGACCCGATCCTCTACACGGGCGGCGCGGTCGGGGTGCTCTTCATCGGTGGGGCCGCGCTGGTCGTACGCACCATCGGGGTGCTGCTCCTGAGCCTCAGCACGGTCGCCGGGCAATTGCTCGGCGCGCTCGTGCTCGACCTGATCATCCCGATCCCGGGGCGCGAGCTGACGCTACCCACCGTGATCGGCACGCTCGCGACTCTGATCGCCGTGAGCCTCGCCGTGCTGTCGGCCCGCCGCGCGTCGAAGGTCTAAAGGGCGATGAGGAACCGCGCCGGGTCGATCGCGGCGCGCTCGGGGCGCACGGCGTCGACCACGCCTCCGACGTAGAGCCAGCCCAGCAGCTTCTCGTTGTCGGCGAGCGCGTGCATGGTGCGCACGACATCCGCGCGGGTGTGTCCGCCGGTGCGCCACATGACGCCCCAGCCGGCCTCGTCGAGCAGCAGCGACAGGGTGTGGGCGACGCCGGCGGCCGTGGCATCCTGCTCCCACTCGGGAACCTTGAAGCTCGGCACGTGCACCGCGACGACGGCGATCAGCAGGCTGGCCCGCAGTGGCTTCGCGGCGAGGCGCTCGGCCTCCTCGCCGACGAGTCCGCTCGCCGAGACGAGGGCGTCGCCGAGGTGCACCCGGGCATCGCCGCGCAGCTCGATGAGGCGCCACGGGTGCAGCGAAGCGTGATCGGCGATGGATGCCGCGGCCGCCACGAGCGGCAGCAGCTGCTCCCGAGTCGGGGCGCTCTCACTCACGCGGGCGTGGGACCGCCGGCGCAGCACGGCTTCGAGTGCGGACATGGAGTGCTCCTCGCCGAAGGGGGTCTGCCCTCGCCCTCCCATTAAACTCGCCCCATGACCGAGGTGCGCACCCGCCGCTGGGCCGAGCTCACGCTCGACGAGTTCTACGACATCGCCAAGCTGCGCACCGACGTGTTCTTCATCGAGCAGACCATCACCGAGACCGAGCTCGACGGCCGCGACCGCGAGCCCGAGACGGTGCATTACTGGATCGCGGATGCCGCCGGCACGGCCGCCTACCTGCGCGTGCTGTACGACGCGACCCCCGAGCACCGCGACGCCCACCGCGTCGTCGGACGGGTCGTCGTGCGGGCCGACCGTCGCGGCGAGGGGCTGGCGCAGCTGCTGTTCGCGCGCGTGTTCGCGGACTTCCCAGGGGAGCCGATGCTGCTGCACTCCCAGCAGTACATCGCGCCGCTGTATGCCAAGGTCGGCTTCGAGCCGTTCGGTGAGGTGTACGAGGAGGCGGGCATCCCGCACGTGTCGATGTACCGGGCGGGGTTGTGACGGCCGAGTGGCCTTCAGAACAGTGGCCTTGGTGGGTCGGGGCCGTCGGTCTTGTCCTTGCCATGTGGGGGCTGGCCTTGGTGTTGACGTTGCTCTATCGGGCACGGAATGAACGGATCATCAGAGATCGTCCGGACGCGGTCTGCGAGTTCTCAATCAGCTATCGCTCGCTGACTCGCGCTTTTGGAAGGCTCGCATCCGCGGAGCAGAAGTCGATCGCGCTGCCGCCTTACCTGATCGCTCTCGTCGCCGATTTTCAGGGGATCGAGGTGTGGGGTGGCCTTTTCGCTCCCCGGCGCTACTGCGCGTTTCCCTGGTCGGTCGTCGTGGAGATGCGCGCTGAGTCCATCGACCACGCGCACTTTCGTGGAGTCGTGGTCGCAATTCGCACGGGGAGTGAGGCGGTGATTGACCTCCCCTTCATCCTCTTAGGGATGCCTCGCTTGATCTTCAGTTACTCACCTCGACAGCTCAACGTCGTCGTCGAGCGGATGCGAGCACTCGCCCCGACCAGCGCTTAGGTCGCGGGCACCGGGATCGGGCGGGTCACGCGGCGCAGCGTGAGCACGGCATCCACGATCGGGTAGACAGCGAGCAGGATCAGGAAACCCTTGGTCGTCGTGTCGGCCGCCTCCGAGACGAAGATCGGCCCGGCGAGCACCCACCACGCGAGCAGCGCAACCCAGGCGAGGTCGAGGGCGACGCCGGCGAGGCGGGTCGTGCGCGTCCAGCGACCGGTGATCAGGGTCGCCAAGGCGAGCGCCCCCGTGGCGGCCCACAGCAGCAGCACCCATGGGGCACGAGCCGCGATGAACTCGGGGTCGAACGCGAGGGCGTCGAGCACGGGCGCGGGCAGGCCCGGGGCCCACTCCGGCAGTCGTACGACGGCGATCAGCAGCGCGATGCCCACCATCGCCAGCCCGGCGTAGAGGATCGTGATCGGTCGGTTGACGCGGTCGCGGTCGATCACTGTGACCGGTGCCGGTCGAGGGGCCGCCGTGCGCCGCGAGCCGACCCAGGCCGCGATGATCGTGAGGCAGATCAGGAAGCCGGGCCACCAGAACGAACCGAGACCCCAACTGAGCCACCACGTTCCGAGGCGGCTCAACCAGTCGCTCCCGGGGCTGCCCGCAGGCAGCGGGGTCGTGTAGACCGCGATGAGGCTGAGCACCCACTGCACGCCCACGCCGATGAAGGCGATGCGCGCGAAGCGCGGGGCATCCGCCGGACGGATGATCGTGAACCCGGCGGGCCGGTACCGGTCGGCCACGTCGGCGGGGGCGCCGAACTCGGTGAGCAGTGCGAGGGTCATCGCATCATCCGCGGCCCGGCCCTCGTCGGCCGCACGACCCGCGATCTCCTCCTGCAGCAGCGAGCGCAGCTCGAAGGCGACATCGGCGCGCTGCCGGCGGGGGAGGCGGCGCACGACGTCGGCGACATACGTCTCGATCAGGGCATCCGGGGTCATGAGCGGGGTCCTTCCAGCAGTCGGTCCATCACCGAGGCGAGGGTGCCCCAGGATGCGGTCAAGTCGCGGTGCAGTGCCGTTCCGGCGGCACTGAGCACGTAGTAGCGGCGCGGCGGACCGCCCTCGGCCTGCCACTCGGACTCGAGCAGCCCCTGCCCTTCGAGCCGTCGCAGCAGCGGGTAGAGGGTGCCCTCCTCGATGGGCATCCCGCGCTCGGCCAGCGCCAGCCGCAGCGAGTAGCCGTACTGCGGCGTGCGCAGTTGCGAGAGCACCGCGAGCACGAGCACGCCCTTGCGGAGGTCTTGCTCGTACTTCGCGACGGACGCGGCATCATCTACCATGCGAGACACAGTACATAGTGTCGCACAGTAGTGCAAGAGCTGTCGCGCTAGTCCCCGTACGTCGAGACGCGCCGTCCGGTCTCGTGGGACTCGATGACCGCGTGGGCGAGCGCCAGTGCCCGGCGCCCCGCGGTGGCGGGCACGGGCGGCTCGTGACCGGCGCGCAGGGCCGCGAGCACGGCATCCACGTGGCGGTCGAAGGTGTACTCGAACGTGCGGGCCTCGTCGTTGAAGTAGCCCGCCCGCCACACCCGAGCGACCTCGTCGCCCGCGGTCTCGAGGGTGAGCGACCGCACGGTGTCGTGGATGACCGCCCGCCCGAGCGTGCCGTTCAGCTCGATGCGCTGGCTGTCTTCGTAGGTGTAGCTCGAGTCGTAGCTGCCGAGCATCGTGCCGACGGCGTCGTTGGCGAACTCGAGGGCGATCGCCAGGGTGCTCCAGGCGCCGTAGGTCTTCTTCGTCATGGATGCCGCGACCGAGGTGATCGGCCCGTAGAGGTGCTCGAGCATGTCGAACCCGTGGCACTGGGTCTCGATGAGGTTGGCGTGCGGGGACTCGCCGAGGTTGGCCTCGCCGCCGAACCGCCACGTCGCGAAGACCGGATCGCCCAGCTCGCCCGCGTCGATCGCCGCCTTGGCGCGCAGCACGGGCTCGGCGTAGCGGTGGTTGAAGTTGATCGCGAAGAACGTGTCGCGCTTCTCCGCCTCCTCGAGCAGGCGGTCGGCCTCGTCGAGCTCGAAGACCAGCGGCTTCTCGACGAGCAGCGGGATGCCCGTCTGCAGCAGCGCGAGCGTCGGCTCGTAGTGCTTCTCATTCGGCAGGCAGACGGTCACGAGATCGGGATGCGCGCTCTCGAGCATCGCGTCGAGGGACGTGAAGCCGCGCGTGCCATAGCGCTCGGCGCGCGCGGTCGTGCGGCCCGCATCCCGGCCGACCACCCCGACGAGATCGGTGTCCGCCCGCCGCGAGAAGATCCGCGTGTGCTGCTCCGCCCAGCCGCCCGTGCCGACGACCGCGACCTTCAGTGTGTCGCCCATGACCACCTCCGCCGGTCAGCCTAGCCGGGGGCGTTCGCCGTGGGGCCGCTCGCGTCGCGGGTGTGCGCGCCGGTCGCGTCAGCGCCGCGTGCCGTGCCCGCCGTGCCTTCGCTGCCCCCTTCCGAAACGACGGATGCGGACGCCTTCTGGCGGCAATGGCCAGTGGATGCCGCTGCGGCATCCGCAATCTCCGTCATTTCGGAAGGGCGAGGGCTTGCCACGAGCCGCGGTGCGCCGCCGCGCGCCAGCCGCGCGCTACCGCGCCGGCCACGCGGTACCGCGCGAGCCGCACCTACCGCGCGAGCCGCGCGATCGCCTCGTCGAGCAGCTCGGAGCCGCACGCGAAGTTGAGGCGCGCGAAGCCGCGGCCCTCCTGACCGAAGGTCGGGCCGGCGTTGAGCGCGACTCCGCGGGCGAGGGCCTCGACCGCCGGGTCGTCGCCCCAGCCGAGGGCGCGCAGGTCGAGCCACGCGAGGTAGCTGGCCTGCGGGGCACGGAACACCACGCCGGGCAGCTCGGCGGCGAGCAGATCCGTGAGCCGCGCGCTCGACGCGACGAGCGACGACAGCACGCCGTCGAGCCACGGTCGACCGTGCAGGAACGCGGCGATGCTCGCGTGCAGTCCGAGCAGGCTCGTGCGGTAGGTGACCTCGTCCGGCATCGCGTCGAGCAGTGCCAGGGTGCGCGCCGACCCGGAGACCATGAACGCGCACTTGGTGCCCGCGAGATTGAAGGCCTTGCTCGCGGAGGTGACGATGATGCCGTGATCGCTGGCGGCATCCGACACCGACAGGTAAGGCGTGAAGTCGACTCCGGGATGCACGAGCGGCCCGTGGATCTCGTCGCTCACGACGATCACGCCGAACCGATCCGCCAGCTCGGCCACGGCCGCAAGCGATTCGCGGGAGTGCACGAGCCCGAGCGGGTTGTGCGGGTTGCAGAGCAGGAAGGCGCGGGCTCCGGCGGCGAAGGCCGCCTCGAGCCCGTCGAGGTCGAGCGACCACGTGGCGCCGTCATCCAGCAGGGGCACCTCGACGACCCGGCCGCCGGCCTCGGGCACCAGATCGAAGAACGGCGGGTACACCGGCGGAGTCACCACGACGCCGTCCCCTGGCTGCAGCACCTGCCGCAGCGTCTCGGCGATCGCCACGCTCACGTCGGTCGTCATGCGCACCGAGGTCGGGTCGGGCATCCACCCCCAGGTGTCGGAGGCAAACGACGCGAAGGCCTCGCCGAGGGCGAGTGGCGAGTACGCATAGCCCGTGTCGTTGGCGGCGATGCGCTCGATCATCGCGCCCGCGACCTCGGGCGCGAGCGGGTAGTCCATCTCGGCGACCCAGAGCGGCAGCACCTCGGGCGGGAACATCCGCCACTTCACGCTCGTGCGGGTGCGCAGCACGTCCAGGGGCTCGGCCTCGATCATGCCTCCAGTCTGGCGGATGCCGTCGGCCGGCAGCACTGAGAGCACCGCCACCCGCCCCCGGTAGGCTTGACGTCGTGAGTGATATCGAGATCGGCCGCGCCAAGCGCGCGCGTCGCGTGTACGCGTTCGACGACATCGCGATCGTGCCCTCGCGGCGCACCCGCGACCCGCAGGATGTCTCGGTCACCTGGACCATCGACGCCTACACCTTCGAGATCCCCGTGCTCGCCGCGCCCATGGACTCGGTCGTGAGCCCCTCCACCGCCATCGCGATGGGCCAGCTCGGCGGCCTCGGCGTGCTCGACCTCGAGGGCGTGTGGACGCGCTACGACGACCCCGAGCCCGTTCTCGCCGAGATCCGCGCGCTGCCCGCGGGCGGCGCGACGAAGCGCATGCAGGAGATCTACGCCGAGCCGATCAAGCCCGAACTCGTCTCGGCGCGCCTCGCGGAGATCCGCGCCGCCGGGGTGCCGGTCGCCGGCGCGCTGAGCCCGCAGCGCACGCAGGAGCTTTACCAGACGGTCGTGGATGCCGGTGTCGACCTGTTCGTCATCCGCGGCACGACCGTGAGCGCCGAGCACGTGTCGAAGAGCACCGAACCGCTCAACCTCAAGAAGTTCATCTACGAGCTCGACGTGCCCGTGATCGTCGGCGGCGCCGCGACCTACACGTCGGCGCTGCACCTCATGCGCACCGGAGCGGCGGGAGTGCTCGTCGGCTTCGGCGGCGGGGCGGCCTCGACCACCCGCGCGACCCTCGGCATCCACGCCCCGATGGCGACCGCGGTGGCGGATGTCGCCGGCGCTCGCCGCGACTACATGGACGAGTCGGGCGGCCGCTACGTGCACGTCATCGCCGACGGCGGTCTCGGCACGAGCGGCGACATCGTCAAGGCGATCTCGGTGGGTGCGGATGCCGTCATGCTCGGCAGCACGCTGGCCCGGGCCACGGATGCCCCCGGCGGCGGCTGGCACTGGGGCGCCGAAGCGCACCACCCGGAGCTGCCGCGCGGCAACCGGGTCGAGGTCGGCAGCCTCGCGCCGCTCGCGGAGATCCTCAACGGACCCTCGACGGATGCCGACGGCCGCGTCAACCTCATCGGCGCCCTGCGCCGCTCGATGGCGACGACGGGCTACAGCGATCTCAAGGAGTTCCAGCGCGTCGAGGTCGTCGTCGCGCCGTACAACGCACGCTGAGCGGACCCCGGCGACGCTCGCCGGCTCAGCTCGCCGCTGACGGCGCCACGGGCTGAGGTCGTCGCGGGTCGAGAAGTCGCCGGATTCCGGTGCGCGCCGGACGCTCCACGAGAAGGTGCGCGGCGATCGCGGCGACGGTCGTGGCCGCGAGGGCGATCAGCCACGTCGAGACCCACGAGAGCATGCTGCCGTCAGGCTGGCCCACGAACCCGATCACGATCACGTGCAGCAGGTAGAAGGCGTACGTGCACTCGCCGAAGAACACCATGGTTCGCGTCGAGAGGAAGCGCCCGAACGCCGTCGACGGGGCCCAGGCCAGCCCGAGCAGCAGGAGCGCGAACGGCGCCATGTTCGACGCATCGAGCGACCAGACCGACGCCGACACCGCGGGGATCGCCATCGGCACGAACACGAGAACCGCGCCGACGACCTGGGCCGCTCGGCCGAGCCGGCTGAAGTCGCGTCCGCGCGTGGCGAGGATGATGAATCCGATGCTCATGCCGAGCACGAAGTCGAACAACCGGGTGACGGGCGTGCGGTAGAGCCAGCGATGGGCCGACCACGGGTCCTCCCGCGGGAGGTCGGCGTTGCCTGCGAGGATGAGCGCGGCCGTCAGGACCACGACCGCGGCCACGCAGATCCCGCCCACGATCGCGAGGGCGCGCGGGCTGTCCTTGATGCGACGGAACGGCAGCAGCAGCAGCGGAAAGAGCGCGTAGAGGAAGATCTCGACCCCGACCGACCATCCCGGGCCGTTGTAGCCGTAGGCGACGCCGAGGTCGGGGCTCCAGCTCTGCAGTGCCAGCACGTGCAGTAGCAGCTGCGGATTGGTGAACACCACGAGCCCCTGCCCCGAGTTGATCGCCAGAATGACGACGGCCACGAGCAGCGCGAACAGGTAGAGCGGATAGATGCGGGCGAACCGCGCGACGTAGTAGCTCCAGAGCCCGCGCCGGGCATCGGGGCCCTCGAGCACGGCGGCGTAGTTCCAGGTGAGCACGATGCCCGACAGCACGAAGAACATCGTCATCCAGTCGTGCCCGGCAAGCGAGATTGACGCGAGCACGGTGCCCTCACCCGTCGGCGGCGTGATGTGGGCGTTGAACACGAAGATCGCGGCCAGCACGCGGATGCCCGTCAGGGGCGCGATGGTCGGGATCTGCGCCACAGCGCTCCCGCTCCCTTCGTCGCGCGCTCGGTTTCGAGCTCCTCGTTCGCGAGGGCGAGCATCTCGTGAGCTTGCAGCTCGTTGAGGGTCACCTGGACGAGCTGCCGCCAGGCGGCGGCCGCGGTGTGCCGGTCGATCTGCTCCTGGGCGTCGGCCGAGCGCACGACCTCGGCCCAGCGTGCGATCTCATCGAAGCGTTCCTGGTCGGTCCACGACGCCCGACCGCTGAGGTGGGTGGGGAACGAGAGAGCCGTCATGCGCGTCGAGGTCGCTCCGAGCACGACTCCCGACATCAGCATCCGCCGCCATTGGTACTGGTCGGGCCACTCGCCCTCGGGGGTGGTCTCCCACGGGCACTGCGCCCGGTCGTAAAGCGCCCGCGTGTGAGCGGTGCCGGTGATGCTCACGAAGCTGAACCCGCGCGTCACGTCGCACAGCCGATAGACGAATGCGGAGTCGGAGAGATCGCCGGGGTAGAGCACGAACCGGCCGTCCGGATCGACCCGACCGTTCATCGACTGCACGAAGTCCCGGCTCTCCAGCAGTTCGCTGAGGTCGGCGAGGTGGTCGGGCAGGAGGAGGTCGTCGTCGCAGAGGTAGGCGATGATCTCACCGACGGATTGGAGGATCGCCGTGTGGCGATGGATCTCGCCGTGGTTCGGGCCCTTCGGGAAGTCGAGGAACGTGATGCGCTCGTCGGAGGCGTCGAGAGCGAGTCCGACCTCCCGAACCTCCGGCGTCACCCCGTCGCCGACGATGAGCACCTCGAAGTCCTGCAGCGTCTGAGCCAGCACCGACTCGACCGTCAGCGGCAGCGTCGCCGCGTGATCGAAGGTTGGGATAAGCACGGTCACCCGGGTCATGGCGCGACCCCGTCAGGGCGCGCGCCGCGATACTCCGTCTCGGCGAGCACGAGCACCGTCGACGACGGGTCGTCGAGCCGATAGCTCACGTACTCGCCCGGCTGGAGTTGCACGGTGTCACCGGGGGAGGCGAGGCGTTCGTGCCGGGTGGGGCGGTCCGCGCTCTCCCCGACGGTCACGTCGACGCCGCCGGAGATGAGCACCATCGTCTGCCGGCAGGGCACGACGTGGTCGCCGCGTGAGACGCCGGCGGGGGCATCCGTCACGACGAAGACTCGGGAGGGCGCGTAGTCGAGCGTCTGATGCTCGACGACGAGCAGGCGACCACGCCCGTCGACATGCACCGGCACGCGCCCCGTCATCGCTCCCACACCTCCAGCGCCGACTCTACGCGGGTGATCTCGTGCTCCGAGAGTTCCGGGGTGCACGGCACGCTGACGATCTCGTCGGCGAGCATGCGAGCGACGGGAGTCGGGATGTCGGGCAGGTCGAGTCCGGGCATGTCGCCGAGCACCCGGCGATAGTGCACCGCCGTTCTCACGCCGCGATCGGCGAGGTGCTGCGCGAGCTCGTCTCGCGCCGTGGTGCGTACGACGGCATGGTGCGCGACCCCGAA
>CALRZA010000010.1:0-15307 GCA_943372535.1 Auritidibacter sp. Marseille-P8566 | reverse complement strand
TGATCCATCGCGTTGATCACGATGCCGATGAGCACGTTGAGCACCGTGAAGACGATGAAGAACATGTACGACAGGAAGTAGACCAGGGCGAACGGCGTGACCTCGAGCCCGCCGAGGAAGTTGTCAGGGAAGTTCTCGAGGGTGAGCATCACGGTGAGGGTCAGCATGGCCGTGCCGACGTCGCCCCACCGCTCCGGGATCGCCGCACCGAACAAGTAGGTGCCGGCCATCGCGTAGATGAACATGAGGAAGCCGATGAGCACCGCGAGGTTGGCCAGCGGCGCCACCGACTTGATCATCGAGAGCATCAGGATGCGCGCCTCCGGAAGGAAGCGGAAGATCCGCAGGATGCGCAGCAGGCGCACGAGTCGGAAGATCAGCGTCGCATCGTTGAGGAACGGGATGAGGATGACGATGAGGAAGTCGAAGACGTTCCACGGATTGCGGAAGAACATCCACGGCTTGGTGCCGTAGGAGACGAGCCGAAGCACGAGCTCGACCGTGTAGAAGAGGATCGCGAACTGGTCGATCGCCGTCGCGATGGCTGCGACCGTGGGGTCCACATCGGCGAAGGTCAGGATCGCCAGCGAGGTCGCGTTGGCGATGATCACCGCGATGACGACGAACTCGAACGCGTTGCCGTACATCAGGCGGGCGAGCCACTGGATGCGGTAGGCGGGCAGCGTCACCTCGGTGTCGCTGAACAGCCCCGGGCGGGCGACGGACGGGGGCGCTGAAGCGGGTGCGGGATCGGTCACGCACGCCAGAGTAGCGGTCCGACGGGCTCGTTCGACACACGACAACGGGGGCGGAACCGTCCATGGGTTCCGCCCCCGCTGTCAATGAGCGCCGGCTACCAGACGAGCACCGGCACGAGGTTCGACGTCGACCCCGCCAGCTGGTCGGTGCCCAGGTAGCGCACCGTCAGCAGGTGGATGCCCCGTGCGAGCTCCGAGACCGTCGCGGTCACCCGCCCGCCGGCGTCGACCGTGCCGACACCGACCTGCGTGCGCCCGTCGAAGATCGCGATCGTTCCCGTCGGGATGACTCCGAGCTCACCGCGCACGAGCGCGTTGATCGTCACCGGGGAGCCCGCGCGCACGATGAACTGGCGCGGCGCGGCGATCGTGGTGGTCGAGAGCTTCGCGATCGTCGTCGCCGCGGAGTCCGCCGACGCGGAGACCGAGTCGACCGCCGAGGCCGTGACGCGCACCGTGATGGCGGCGCCGGCATCCGCAGCCGTCAGACGGTAGCGCGTGCTGGTGGCTCCGGGGATCTCGACCCCGTTGCGCAGCCACTGGTAGGCGAGGGTCGTGCCCTCGACGCTCCAGGTGCCGCCCGTGGCGGTGAGCACCCGACCGGCCTTCGCGGTGCCCGTGATCGTCGGAAGCGTGACGTTGACGATCTGCTCGGGGATGAAGGTCGTCGTCAGCACCACCGACGCGGTCGTGCCCGACTCGGGAACGGTCACCGTGAGCGGCAGGGTGCCCGCTCGGGTGCCCTCGGGGATCGTGATCGTGACGGTCGCACGACCGACCTCGTCGGTCGTGTCGACGATCGCTGGGTCGATCACGGCGCTGCCGAGCTCGACGCCGTTCGCGCTGACCACGGCCGTGCCCGCGCGGGCGCCATCCCGGGTGAACAGCAGCGACGACAGGGTGAGGGTCACCTGGTCGCCGGCGCTGTAGCCGTCGGCATCCGCGGGCGAGAGGGTGACCCCCACCGAGCGCTGCGTCAGGTCGGGCGAGGCGACCGGGTTGGCCACGAAGTAGTCGACCATGCTCTGCAGGTCGATCTTGCCCGAGTCGGTCTTGTTCGCTCCGGCGACGAAGGCGCCGAAGTTGTCGCCGCCCGAGGCGAGGAACGAATTGACGACCACCGTGAAGACCTCACCGGGAGCGGCGACCGCACCGTTGACCGTGATCGAGCGGATGCGGTCACCCGCGGCCCCGGTCGGGTCGTAGGTGTAGTCGAGCGAGTTCGACACCCCGAGCTTGAGGAACGGACGCGCGGCTCCCGCCGGCTGCCACTGCTGCTCGAGCACGGCCTTCAGCTGCTCGGTGGTCAGGTCCATCGTCACGAGGGTGTTGGCGAACGGCTGCACGCCCGCGGCCTCCGAGAACGTGACGACCCCCGTGCCGTCACCGGGGGTGGCCGGGTTGAGCGCGTACTTGAGGTCGGCGCGCAGGCCGCCCGGGTTCATGAACGCGATCTCTGCACCCTGCGGGGCCGTGGCCCACAGCTGCACGTCGGCGACGAAGTTGCCGAGGGTCGACTCCGCTCCGCGGTTCTCCGACCCGGAGGTCTGGATGCCGCGGTTGAAGTCGGCGGTGATGTCGCCGACCTTGGCCGAGCCGGCGACGCGTGCGACGGCCACGGCATCCGCGACGATCGCGGCGACGGCCGGGTCAGGCGCGAAGCCGGTGAGCGCGGCGACCGTGGCGTCGATCGAGAGGATCTCGCCCGAGTCGGGGTCGACCGAGAGGGCGAGACGACCGAAGGCCTCGCCGTACTGTCCCGAGGAGTACACGGGGCGCGTGCGGTCGGTGCCGGCGATCGGGATGTCGAAGTCGTACCGCAGGTGCGTGTGCGCCCCCATGATCGCGTCGATGTTGGCGTTGGCGCCGGTGACGATGCGACCGAACGGCGAGTCATCGGTCATCGCGCCGAGGGTCGCGGTGGCGGCGCCCTCATGCACCATGAGCACCACGACATCCGCCTCGCCGTTGGCGGCGTTGCCGTCGCTGAGCGCGTCGGCGACGCGGTTGACCTCGGGGACGACCGGACGCACGTCGAGAGTCGCGATACCCGCGGGGCTCACGAGGCTCGGCAGCTCGTCGGTCATCGCCCCGATGAAGGCGACGGAGACCCCGCCGAGGTCGAGGATCTCGTACTCCTGGTAGGCCGGCGCCCCGGTCGTGGTGTCGTAGAGGTTGGCCGCGAGCCACGGGAAGTCGGAGTTCGGGATGACGCGGTTGTCGACGTCGGCCCGCCCCTGATCGAACTCGTGGTTGCCGAGGGCGCTGACATCGAGCCCGATCTGGTTCATCACGTCGATCGTCGGCTGGTCCTGCTGGATGTACGAGGTGAACGTCGAGGCACCGATCAGGTCACCCGCGGCCACGAACGCCGTGTTGGGGTTGGCGGCACGGAACGAGTTGACCATTCCGCCGAGCACGGCGGCGCCGGCGGCGGGGGCCGACGCCTCGAGACGCCCGTGGAAGTCATTGATCGAGACCACGTCGATGACGACGGGATCGGCGGCCTGAGCGGCCGGAATGCCCAGCGCCGAGAAGGCGAGGGTGAGGATCGCGACCGGCGCGACCACTCGAGAGGTTCGAGACATGAACGACGCTCCTAACGGCAGGTGAACGACTCGGTATACCCCCGTCCGGGGGACACCTCTTTGACCCTATGCGGGCGATCGCGATTCGTCGAGAGCAGGCCGCAATTCGTCGACGAACCGTCTCCCGTCGTTCACCGGTAGCGTTGAGCCTCGTGCTCATCGTGCTCATCGGTCTCGGCTCGGCCCTCGTCTACGGCGCGGCCGACTTCCTCGGGGGACTCGCCGCCCGCCGCATCAGCGCGATCCTCACGACGGCGATCGGCGCGCTGACCGGGCTCGTGCTGCTCGCCCTCGCCCTGCCGATCCTCGGCGGCACGTGGTCGACCGAGGCGCTCGTGCTCGGCGGACTCAGCGGCCTCGTGGGGGCGATCGCGATCGGTCTGCTCTACGCGAGCCTCGCCATCGGACCGATGAGCATCCTCTCGCCGCTCACCGCCGTGGTCTCGGCGATCGTGCCGCTGACGGCCGGGCTCATCCGCGGTGAGAGCTTCGGTCCGGTCGGCATCATCGCGATCGCCCTCGCGCTCGTGGCCGTCGTGCTCGTCGGCTTCGTGCCCGAGAAGGGGGCGGTGCGACCGAGCCTCAAGGGCATCCTCATGGCCGTCGGCTCGGGTGCCGCGATCGGCGTCTTCCTGATCATCATCGACCTCACGCCCGACGACTCCGGGCTCGTGCCGCTGCTGGCGAACCGCGTCGTGAACGCGACGATCATGTTCGCGATCGTCGGCCTCATCGCGCTGCGGGCGCGGATGCGGTCGGTCGCCTCCCCCGAGCCCCGCCCGGTCTGGCGCACGGCGCTCGCCCTCGCGATCGGATGCGGCGTGCTCGACGTCACCGCCAACGTCGGCCTGCTCATCGGCCTGCGCCTCGGCGAGCTCTCGGTGCTGTCGGTGCTCGCCGCGCTGTATCCGGCGGGCACGATCATCCTCGCCGCGATCGTGCTCAAGGAGCGCATCGCACCCGTGCAGTACGTCGGGCTCGCGCTGGCGCTCACCGCGAGCGCGATGCTCGCCCTGGCCTGAGCCGCGGCCCGGGCTCAGATCACGTAGAACGAGTCCGTGGCCGTGCCGGATCGCGGGCGCGCGACAGCCGGCATCCCGACCACCGTGGAGTTCTCGGGCGCGTCGTGCAGCACCACCGCTCCCGAGCCGACGACGGAGTCGGCTCCGATCGTGATCGCGCCGAGGATCGTCGCTCCCGCGCCGACGACCACGTGATCACCGAGCGTGGGATGCCGCTTGCCGCGATGCGAACTCGTGCCGCCGAGGGTGACCCCGTGATACAGCAGCACATCGTCACCGATCACGGCGGTCTCGCCGATCACGACGCCCATGCCGTGATCGATGAACAGGCGCCGGCCGATCGTCGCGCCCGGGTGGATCTCGATGCCGGTGAGGAAGCGCGTGAACTGCGAGACCACCCGAGCCGCGAGGTACCACTTCCAGCGCCACAAGCGGTGGGCGTGCCGGTAGCCCCACACCGCGTGCAGGCCGGAGTAGGTGAGCCACACCTCGAACGATGAGCGTGCGGCCGGGTCACGACGCCGCGCGTTCGCGACGTCTTCGCGCATCATCGTCAGTCGACCAGGTCCTCGTAGAGCACGGTGGAGAGGTAGCGCTCACCGTAGCTGGCGACGATCACGACGATCGTCTTGCCGGCGTTCTCGGGGCGCTTCGCGAGCTCGATCGCCGCGTGCACGGTAGCGCCCGACGAGATGCCGGCGAGGATGCCCTCCTCCGCCGCGAGGCGGCGGGCCATCGCGACCGACTGGGTGATGTTGACGTCGATGACCTCGTCGTAGACCTCGCGGTCGAGGATCTCGGGCACGAAGTTGGCGCCGATGCCCTGGATCTTGTGCGGGCCGGGGGTTCCGCCATTGAGGATCGGCGACTCTTCGGGCTCGACCGCGACGACGGTGAGACCGGGCTTCTGCTCCTTGAGGTAGGCGCCCGCACCCGAGATCGTGCCGCCGGTGCCGATGCCCGCGACGAAGATGTCGACGGCGCCGTCGGTGTCAGCCCAGATCTCCGGGCCGGTGGTGGCACGGTGGATGGCCGGGTTGGCCGCGTTGGCGAACTGCTTGGCCAGGACCGCTCCGGGGGTGCTCGCGACGATCTCGTTGGCCTTCTCGACCGCGCCGCGCATGCCGTCGGCACCCGACGAGAGCACGAGCTCGGCACCGTAGGCGCGCAGCAGCATCCGCCGCTCCTTGCTCATGGTTTCGGGCATCGCGAGGATCACGCGGTAGCCGCGCGCCGCACCGACCATCGCGAGCGCGATGCCGGTGTTGCCGCTCGTGGCCTCGACGATCGTGCCGCCGGGCTTGAGCTCGCCCGACTTCTCGGCCGCATCGACGATCGCGACGCCGAGGCGGTCCTTGACACTCGACGAGGGGTTGTAGAACTCGAGCTTGGCGAGCACCGTGGCGCCGGCGCCGTCGGTGACCTTGTTGAGGCGCACGAGCGGGGTGCGGCCGAAGATCTCGGTGATGTCGTTGTAGATGCTGGCCATGGGGTCCTTCTCCAAGGGTCGGGGAGTCTGCGAGACAGCCTAGGCAATCCACCTCAGCGGTGACCGAATGTTGCAGGGCGTCCGCAGGTGCAGCGTTCGGCGGGCGAGCGGTATTCCCGATCGCGGGCGGTAACCTGAAGGAGCTCCCGCCCGCCCGCGACGAAAGCCCGATGCCGCCGCCCCGCCACTCCGCTCTGGTGATCATCCCCACCTACAACGAGGCGGAGAATCTCGAGCCCATCGTGCGGCGCGTGCTGGCGAGCGACGTCGATGTGCTGATCGTGGATGACGCGAGTCCCGACGGCACGGGAGCCCTCGCCGATCGTCTGGCCGAGGATCCCCGGGTCTCGGTGCTCCACCGGCTCACGAAGGACGGGCTGGGCCCGGCGTACCTGGCCGGGTTTGAGCACGGCCTGGCTCGGGGCTACGACGTGCTGATCGAGCTGGACGCCGACGGCTCGCACCCGCCCGAGCGCATCCCCGACCTGCTCGCCGTGCTCGCCGCGGACACCGCGGGCGCCGTGGGCGGGGTCATCGGCTCGCGCTGGGTCGCGGGCGGGTCGATCGTCGGCTGGCCCCGGCGCCGGGAGTGGATCAGTCGGGCGGGCAGCTGGTACGCGCGCTCCGCGCTCGGTTTGCCGGTGCGCGATGTCACGGCCGGCTTCCGGGCCTACCGCGCGGCGGCGCTGCGCGACATCCACCTCGAAGACGTCGCCTCGCAGGGCTACTGCTTCCAGATCGACCTCACGCGGCGCATGGTCGAGGCCGGGCACCGGCTCGTCGAGGTGCCCATCGAGTTCCGTGATCGGGAGCACGGCACCTCGAAGATGCGCGGGGCGATCATCGCGGAGGCGATGCTCAAGGTCACGGGCTGGGGCATCCAGCGGCTCTGGCGTCGACCGCGGCGAGTCGCGGAGGGCTAGACCGCGCGCCCGCGATTGCGACGTCGCGTCTCGCGCGGCGCCTTGCCCCCGAGGAACGAGTGGGCCGACGAGACGTGGATGCCGTGGCGCAGCGCCTCGCGCCCGATCAGCATGCGGAACCCCATCTGGTCGCGGTTGCTCAAGGTCACCTCGGCGAGCACGTCTCGGCCGACGAGCACGACCCGCATGAGCACGACGTAGCGCTGCTGCACGTGCCCGGATGAGCTGCGCACCCGGCGCCGATCGTGCACCGGGGCCTCGACGATGACCTCGTCGTCGATCGACTCCTGCCACGGGCGCACCTTGAAGCGCACCCAGTCGGTGCCGTCGCGATCGAAGACCTTGATCGCGTAGGCGTGCAGGCTCGAGGTCTGGGCGCCGGTGTCGAGTTTCGCCTTGATCCAGGGCACGCCCACATCCGGCAGCTGAACCCATTCCCGCCACCCGGCGAGGGTGTTTGAATGGGTCTGCTTGCTCACCGTCCCATCTTGTCAGGCTCACTCCCCATGAAACTTGCCATCCTCTCGCGCGCGCCGCGTTCGTACTCGACCGCGCGGCTGCGCGCCGCCGCCGAGCAGCGGGGGCATGTGGTGCGGGTGCTCAACACGCTGCGGTTCGGGATCGACCTGTCGGGCGACGATCCCGACCTCCAGTACCGCGGGCGCCCGCTGAGCGACTACGACGCGATCCTGCCGCGCATCGGCAACTCGATCACCTACTTCGGCACCGCCGTCGTGCGTCAGTTCGAGCAAATGGATGTCTACACGCCCAACACCGCGAACGGCATCTCGAACGCGCGCGACAAGCTGCGGGCCACGCAGATCCTGTCGCGTCACAACATCGAGATGCCGGAGACGGCCTTCGTGCGCAACCGTGCCGACGTTCGGCCCGCGATCGAGCGGGTGGGCGGAGCGCCCGTCGTGATCAAGCTGCTCGAGGGAACACAGGGCATCGGCGTGATCCTCGCTCCGGAAGTGAAGGTCGCGGAGGCGATCATCGAAACGCTGCACTCGGCCAACCAGAACGTGCTCATCCAGAGGTTCGTCAGTGAGAGCCGCGGCCGCGACATCCGCGCCCTCGTCGTGGGCGATCGCGTCGTCGCGGCGATGCGGCGCACGGCGCACGGCGACGAGTTCCGCTCCAATGTGCACCGCGGCGGCAGTGTCGAAGCGGTCGAGCTTGCGGCGGACTTCGAGCAGGCGGCCGTGCGATCCGCCCAGATCATGGGCCTGCGGGTCGCCGGCGTCGACATGCTCGAAGGACCGGATGGCCCGCTCGTCATGGAGGTCAACTCCTCCCCCGGCCTCGAGGGCATCGAGCGCGCGACCCAGCTGGATGTCGCGGGCGCGATCGTCGACTACATCGCCAACCAGGTGGCCTTCCCCGAGATCGACGTGCGCCAGCGGCTCAGCGTCTCGACCGGCTACGGCGTCGCCGAGCTGCTCGTGCACAACAACGGCGACTTCGTGGGGCAGAAGCTCGGCGACCTCGACCTGTGGGAGCGCGACATCACCGTGCTCACTGTGCATCGCGGCACGGTCGTGATCCCCAACCCGCGCAAGGGCGTCGTGCTCGAGGCGGGCGACCGCCTGCTGTGCTTCGGCAAGCTCGAGGAGATGCGCTCGATGATCCCCGAGCGCCGCCGCCGCCGCGCGAAGGTGCGCAAGCTGCCCGCGGAGGCGCTGCCGGCGGAGTAGGCCTCTACAGGGTGCGGATGCCCGGGGCGGTCGCGAAGGCGGCATCCCCGGTCACCAGCTTCATCGAGTGATCGATGGCCTGAGCCGCCAGCATCCGATCGAACGGGTCGCTGTGACCCCAGTCCAGGGATCCCGCCGTGACCGCATCGGAAACGCCGATCGGCAGGAGCTCGAAGCCATACTGATCGGCGACCTCCACGACGGTCGGCTCGAACGGCAGCCGGCCCTGGCGCTTCTTGATCTCGATCTCCCACGCCGACGCCGCACTGACGAAGACGGTGTTCGAGTCATCGACAATGGCCTCGAGCCACGTCGTCTTGATGCGAGGATCAGCTTCCACCCACCAGATCACGACATGGGTGTCCAACAGCAGGTTCACTCTCGCGTTCCGAAAGCACGCTCAAGGTCCTCATCGGGAGCGAACCAGTCGAACTGAGCCACGGCATCCCTCGCGCTTCGAGTGCCGCCGAAGTCGACGGCTCCGGGCTGAGGGCGGATCGGGCGGTCGAGCACGGGCACCAACTTGAATCGAGGCTTACCGTGCTTGGTCACGACGATCTCTTCGCCATTCGCTGCGCGCTCGCCGAGCTGCGACAGTTGAGTCTTGGCCTCGTAGAGGCTCACGGTCGTGGTCGCCATGAGCTCAGTATAGTCAATCTGACCAATTTCACCCCACTACGCGTCTGGGATGAGCCGCTTCCCGAGGCTGACCGCGGCATCCACCGAATAGCCGAGGGCGGCGTAGAAGCCCAGAGCGTCGGTGTTGTCGGAGCGCACCTGAAGGTTGAGCTTCGGGCATCCCGCCGCGGTCAAGCGCGCCTCCACCTCGACCATCATGAGGCGGCCGTATCCGCGACCCCGGTGCGCCGGGTCGACGGCGAGGTAGTTGACCCACCCGCGATGCCCTTCGTAGCCGGCCATCGCCGTGGAGACGACAGCTCCGTCGACTTCTCCGACGAGGAAGAGGTCTCGTTGCACGGCGAGCTTGCGTTCGATGTCCCGGTGCGGGTCGTTCCAGGGGCGCACCAGACCGGCCGCAAGCCAGAGTGCGACGACCGGTTCGGTGTCCGACTCTGTGAATTCACGAATGTCCACCGTTCATTGTTGCCCGTCTGCATCCGCGATTCCGAAACGACGGAGAACTGGCACGGGCATCCCCGGGGTGCCGCACAGCGAGTTCGCTCGCGCGAGCTCTCCGTCGTTTCGGTAGTGGGGCAGCGCGGCGTCACGCACGAAGGCCCCGCTGCTCGAGTGAGCGGCGGGGCCTTCGCGGGGAGGGCTTACAGCGCGGCGAGCGTCTCGAGCAGCTCGTCGCCGGGGGCGACGTGGCTCATCGTGGCGTCGATCTCGGCGCGACCGAGCAGCTCGTCCATCTTGCGGCGACGGTTCTTGTTCACGAGCGTGACGACGGTGCCGACCTTGCCCGCGCGGCCCGTGCGGCCCGAGCGGTGGAGGTAGGTCTTGTACTCCTCGGGGGCGTCAGCCTGGATCACGAGCGAGATGTCGTCGACATGGATGCCGCGAGCCGCGACATCCGTCGCCACCAGCACGTTGACCCGGCCGCTGGTGAGCAGCTGCAGGTTGCGCGTGCGGCGCGACTGGTTGAGGTCACCGTGCAGGCTCGTCGCGGGGATGCCGGCATCCTCGAGGTAGTCGCTCATCTCCTCGGCGAACGCGCGGGTGCGGGTGAAGATCAGCGTCTTGCCGTCGCCCGAGGCGAGCTGCTCGATGATCTCGCGCTTGTCACGCTGCTCGATGAGCAGCACGCGGTGGTCGATCGTCGACGAGGCCTGGTCTTCACCGGCGACCTCGTGAACGCTCGGCTCGACGAGGAACTCCTTGACGAGGATCGCCACGCCCTTGTCGAGGGTCGCGGAGAACAGCAGCTTCTGGCCGCCCGGCTTGGTCTCGTGCAGGATGCGCTGCACCGGCTCGAGGAAGCCCAGGTCGCACATGTGGTCGGCCTCGTCGAGCACCGTGACGATGACGTTGGAGAGGTCGAGACGACCCTGCTCCACGAGGTCCTCGACGCGGCCCGGGGTGGCGATGACGATGTCGACGCCACGCTGCAGAGCGGAGACCTGCTTGTACTGCGGCACGCCGCCGACGATCGTCGTGGTGAACAGGCCGACGCTGCGGGCGATGGGCTGAACGGTGCGGTCGATCTGCTGGGCGAGCTCGCGGGTGGGGGCGAGGATGAGGGCGCGCGGCTTGCGGCCCATCTGGCGATCCTTGCCGCCGTTGTTCTCCATCAGGCGCTCGACGAGCGGGGCGCCGAAGGCGATGGTCTTGCCCGAGCCGGTCTTGCCGCGGCCGAGCACGTCCTTGCCGGCGAGCACATCCGGGATGGTCGCGGCCTGGATCGGGAACGGCGCCTCGGCACCCATGCTCGCGAGCTGGCGCACGATGTTGTTGCCGAGACCGAGGTCGGCGAAGGTCACGCCATCCACCTCGCTCGCGGTGATGACGGCGGCCTCGAGCTTCTCGAGCACGACGTCGTCGTGGGGCTGGAAGCCCGACTTCGACTCGCGGTCGGGGTAGAACGAGCTCTCCCGACGCACGGGGCGCTCGTCGCGATTGCCGTAGTCGGAGTCACGACGGGGCGCGCGGTCGTAGCTCGGACGGTCGGCGCGGTCGTACGACGGACGCTCGGTGCGGGCCGGACGGTCGCTGCGTTCGTAGGCCGGGCGCTCCGTGCGGGCCGGACGCTCGGTGCGGTCGTACGCGGGCCGAGCCGGGCGCTCGCTGCGGTCGTAGGCAGGGCGGTCGGTGCGGGCCGGACGGTCTCCGTACGCGGGACGCTCGGTGCGCGGGGCGCGGTCGTCACGGGCCGGACGGTCGCCGTACGCCGGACGGGCCGGGCGGTCTCCGTAGGACGGGCGCTCCGTGCGGGGAGCACGGTCGTCACGGGCGGGCCGGTCGCCGTAGGCGGGGCGGGCGGGACGGTCGCCGTACGCGGGACGCTCGGTGCGGGCCGGGCGGTCGCCGTAGGCGGGACGCTCGGTGCGGTCGCCGTACGCGGGGCGCGCCGGACGGTCGCCGTAGGCGGGACGCTCGGTGCGGTCGCCGTACGCCGGACGCGCACCGCGCTGGGTCGCCGGCTTCTCGCGCGGGCTCCAGTCGGGGCGACGGTCGTCGCGGTTCGGGCGGGCCGAGCCGACGGGGCGGTCGCCCGTGCGGGCGGCGCGGTCGTCGGCCGTCCAGCGCTTCTTGGGCGCGGCGGCAGCCTGGTCGGCACGGTAGCCGCGGTGGCCCTCGCGCTGCGCACCCTTGGGGGCGCCGGTGGCCGGCTTGCGGCTCGACGAAGCGGGATTCTTTGAGTAACTGGGCATGATTCTTTCCGGGTTTTCTGTGGTTGGAACACCGCAGCATGCTGAACGCGGAAGATCGCTTCCGTGAGCATTTGAACCCGGGCAGTCCTTGACCGGGGCCGTCACATACATTCGTGTGATTGTCACCAGCGAATGCGCTGGCAAACCGGCCCGCAAGACTACAAACCCGTGCGCGATACCTCGCGCTGTCTTGAGCCGACCTTGCTACGTTACCCGAAGAAGGCCGGGCGCACTAGGGTTGGCCTTCAATCATGAGCGTGTCGACCCGAATCCTCGCCGCGATCGCGGTCGTCGCGGTCGCTCTCGTGGCGGGATGCGCGCCCGTCGGCGATGCCTCGATCGTGGTCGAGCCCACCACGGCGCCGCTGTATCCGCAGGTGGCGACCGACCCCGACATCCCAGTGCTGACCGACGTGGAGTACGGGCGGGCCGGCGGGCAGCCGCTGTTGCTCGACGCGTGCCTTCCGGTGGCGGATGCCGGAGTCGACCGCCCCGCGGTCGTCGCGATCCACGGCGGCAGCTGGCGACGCGGCGACAAGGCGGACCTCGAGTGGCGGGCGGTCTGCCAGTGGCTCGCCTCGGAGGGGTTCGTCACCGTCTCGGTGAACTACCGCCTCGCCCCCAACTACGCGTTCCCCGACCCGCTCAACGACGTGCAGACAGCGGTCGCGTGGCTGCGCGACCCGGCGCAGGTCGAGAGGTTCGCGATCGACCCCGCCCGCATCGGCGCGTTCGGCGCCTCGGCCGGCGGCACGCTCGCCGCCCTGCTCGGCCTCGTCGGCGAGGGCCCGCTCACCGAGGGCACCCGGGTGGCCGCGGTCGCCGAGCTCAGCGGGCCGAGCGACCTGCGCGCCGAGATCCGGGTGGGGCCGGCGTACACCGGCGACTTCCGCGAGGCCGTGCTGGAGCACCTCGGCTGCCTCGACTTCGACGACTGCACGACCGCCGCCGCGGCATCCCCGGTTCTGCACGTCGACCCGGACGACCCGCCGTTCTTCGTCGCCCACGCGATCGACGAGTTCATCCCGATCGAGCAATCCGATGCCCTGGTCACCGCCCTGCGCGCCGCCGGGATCGACACGACCTACGTGACCGTCGAGGGCGAGCTGCACGCGCTGCGCATGCTCGACGAGGCGATGGCGGCGCGGCTGATCGAGTTCTTCCGCGAGACCCTCGGCACCGGCGGACTCGTCGCGGCCGACCCGGCAGAATGATGGCATGAGCGTCGCGATCGAGAACCCGCGCCAGCCCGAGATCGAGAGGCTGCTCGCGGTCAGCGACGCCTACGCCGCCGAGCTCTATCCGCCCGACAGCTGCTACCTGCTCGACGTCTCCGAGCTCGAGGCTCCCGGCGTGACCGTGTTCGTCGCGCGGGTCGACGGCGAGGCCCTGGGCATGGCGGCCCTCGTGTTCGGCGCCGAGCCGCATCCCGAACTCAAGAGGCTCGTCGTCGATGACCGCGCCCGCGGGCAGGGCCTCGCCGGGCAGCTGCTCGCCGCGATCGAAGCGCACGCCCGGGATGCCGGCGCCACGGTCATCCAGCTCGAGACCGGTCCGCTCTCCACGGCCGCCCTCGCGCTGTATGAGAAGCACGGCTACGCGCGCATCCCGAACTTCGGGCCGTACGTGGGCGACGAGTTCAGCGTCTGCATGGCCAAGACGCTCTAGCGGTCGAAGCAGGTGCGCCCGTCGAACTCGACGGCGCTCATGATGCGATCGCGCATGTTGTCGCTCAGGGGCGGCAGGGCGTCGAGGGCGAACCAGACCGCTTCGGTGTTCTCGCCATCCGCGGGGTGCGCCTCGCCCGAGACCCACCGGCACCGGAACACGAGGTCCAGGTACTGCGAGCGATCCCCGTTCGCGTACTCGATCATCGGGATGACCTGCACCCACGCGAGACTCTCCGCCACGGCCACGACGTTCGCCTCTTCGAGGGTCTCGCGCTCGGCGGCGACCGCCGGCTGCTCCCCCGGGTCGACGATGCCGGTGACCGGGGTCCACGCCCCCGAGTCGGCTCGCTTCACGAGCAGCACTTCCTCACCGCGGTCGCCCGCGCGGAGCACGACCGCGCTCACCCCCGAGAGCCAGAGCGGAGCGTGTCCGATCTTCTCGCGGAGGGCGAGCACGAAGTCGGGGGTGGCCACCCCGCGAGCCTAGCTGGCGAGCGCCTTCGCCTCACGCCGGTCGGTGCGACGCTCCTTGGCGCCCTCGACCAGGTAGTACAGGGCCGGGAGCACGATGAGCGTGAGCAGGGTCGACGAGATGAGGCCGCCGATGACGACGATCGCGAGCGGCTGCGAGATGAATCCGCCGCTGCCCGTGATGCCGACCGCGAGCGGAATGAGCGCGCCGATCGTCGCCGCCGCGGTCATCAGGATCGGGCGCAGACGACGAGCCGAGCCGTGGATGAGCGCTTCGCCCACCTTCATGCCCTTCTCGCGGTACTGGTTCACGAGGTCGATGAGCACGATCGCATTGGTGACCACGATGCCGACGAGCATGAGCACGCCGATGAGCGACGCGGTGCCGAGCGGGATGCCCGAGATCACCTGCAGCGCGATCGCGCCGGTCGCCGCGAACGGCACCGAGATCAGCAGCAGCAGCGGCTGACGCAGCGACTTGAAGGTCGCGACCATGACCACGTACACGATGAGGATCGCGACGAGCAGCGCGAGACCAAGCTGCGAGAACGCCTCCGACTGCTGCGCCGTGACGCCGCCGATCTCGGCGGATGCTCCGGCCGGCAGTTCGACGTCGGCGAGGGCCGCCGTCACCTGAGCCGAGGCCGTGCCGACGTCGTCGCTGTTGGGCGTGATCGCGACGGTCGCGCTGCGCACGCCCTTGATCGTCGTGATGCTCGACGGACCGTTGGTGCGCTCGACCGTAGCCAGCTCGCTCAGCGGCACGAGTCCCCGGTTGGTCGGGATCTGGAAGGCGCGCAGCTCCTCGATCGTCGTCGGCGCGCTCTCGTTGAGGATGTAGATCGAGAGGGTCTTCTCGTCGATCACGACGGAGCCCGTCGCACTCGGGTTCATCGCCGCGGTGACGATGCCGCCGACGGCGATCTCACTCAGCCCCGCCTCGGCCGCGGTGTCGCGGTTGACGGCGATCTCGATGAAGGGCTGCTCCGCCGAGAGGTTGCTGGTGGCCTCGGAGACGACGTCGAGGTCTTCGACGCCGGCGAGCACGGCATCCGCCGCCTCACGCAGCACCGACTCACCGGGGGCGGTGATGTTGATGTTGATCGTCGACGACCCGAACCCGCCCTGAGCAGCGGAGATGGTGAGCTCACCCGCGTCGTCGATCGAGTCGAGGGTCTCGCGGATCGTGTTGCGCAGCTCGACCTGGTCGACCGTGGGGTCGGTCGTCAGCGAGAAGGTGGATGACCCGCCTCCCGTGAACGCGGCCCGCAGCCCGCCCCCGCTCGACCCGATCGACAGCTGAACGGTCTCGACGCCGTCGATGTCGAGGAGGGCGTCCTCGACCGTCATGGCGGCC
>CALRZA010000009.1:0-15486 GCA_943372535.1 Auritidibacter sp. Marseille-P8566 | reverse complement strand
TCCGCCGTGAACGATTGAGTTCCTCAGACGCAACACTCGAGCAAACTTCTCTGCATCGTCGTCCGACCAACGTCCGGAGGCGACAAGTTCGCGCATCAGAGTGCCGATTGTAGAGAAGGTTCGCTGGGAATGCTGAAGCTCGGCCCGGGCAACCGACTCGATTGCGGATACTCCGGTCACTAGTTGCATTCTCGTCTCGGAGCTTTTTGCCAGGGCATATGCAATCGAAGTGTTCTGTAGGACTTGCCGACGACGTCTGGTTTGGACAACCAGCCCAAGCATTACTGCGGAGACAGATGCCAGAACTGCGCCCGACACCACCGCCAGCAGGTTCTCGCCCCTGTCAAGACTTCCACCCTCGACCACAAGGAGTACAACCAACAGCGCAACAACCACGGCTGACATGGCGGAGGCGGCGAAGATCAAAGTTTCGAGAAGTCGGGTGCTCCGGAAATGCACTACGCCACGATCATTCAACAACTGAAGAGCCTTGGCCTCATCGATTAGAACAGTCGAGATCGAGCGGCGGAGGTCCTCGTCCGAGTAGTCAGCGGTCTCCGCCGAATAGCTGTTCTGCTCGGCATCGTGAAGGATCCGAGATCGCAGAGCAGCAAGGTATTCATCGAGGGCCTCTGTCGAGTGCGGACCTACCGTGGCGCTGTCAAGTTTCCTCTCGCGACTCATCTCGACCTCAGGATTCCGAATACGACCGCTACAAGCGACACCGTCGCACAAATGCCAAAGGCAAGTGCCTGGCCCCACCCGAGGGTAAGGTAGCCGCCCAAGACTCCCGCAATCGCGCCCGAGATGGTCGCGACGATCAGCGCCAACTTATCTCTCCAGTTGCTCGGCTGACCAACATCGATCTTTATGGGCCTCCGGACAACCTCATCGGCACTAGTGACGTGCGATGCGGTTATCTCCGGAATTAGGCCATCCCTTCGGTCGCCCGCCTCTAGTCGCGCCGCCTCGTCTACGAGATCTGCGACGTATTTCCCTACAAGATCTTGAATCTTCGATTGTGCAGCTGGAGTCAAACCGTCGACACCCAAGCTCCCATCGGGGAAGGTCACCTCGACTTCCGCACTTGCGGTCAATGGGGAAGGGCCTATTGATGACACCCATTGACCTCCTCAACGTCGACTCAACATCACGCCTGTGCAGTGACGTGACTTCAACTTAGCGGTGGCTCCGCACTTTGGTCACGAGTGTTTTGGGAGCCCGTGGCAGAACATTGAGGTGCTGGCCCTTCACCACGCAATTGTGATGGGGACGGGTGCTCGCGATCCCTTACTCGACGGCGCGCTTTCTCCACTTGATGCCGGCGGCGATGAAGCCGTCGAGGTCGCCGTCGAAGACCTTGGAGGGGTTGCCCTCCTCGTACTCCGTGCGCAGGTCCTTGACCATCTGGTACGGCGCGAGCACGTAGGAGCGCATCTGGTCGCCCCAACTCGCGGTGATGACGCCCGCGAGCTCCTTCTTGGCCGCGGCCTCCTTCTCCTTCTCGAGCAGCAGGAGGCGCGACTGCAGTACGCGCATCGCCGCAGCGCGGTTCTGGATCTGGCTCTTCTCGTTCTGCATCGAGACGACGGTACCGGTGGGGATGTGGGTGAGCCGCACGGCGGAGTCGGTCGTGTTGACCGACTGGCCGCCGGGGCCGGACGAGCGGAAGACATCCACGCGGATGTCGGATTCGGGGATGTCGACGATCTCGGTCTCCGGCATCAGCGGGATGACCTCGACCGCCGCGAAGCTCGTCTGCCGCTTGCCGGCCGCGCCGAACGGGCTCATGCGCACGAGGCGGTGGGTGCCGGCCTCGACGCTCAGGGTGCCGAACGCGTAGGGCGCGTCGATCTCGAAGGTCGCCGACTTGATGCCGGCCTCTTCGGCGTAGCTCGTGTCCATGACCGTGACGGAGTACTTGTGCTTCTCGGCCCACCGCAGGTACATGCGCATGAGCATGTCGGCGAAGTCGGCCGCATCCACTCCCCCGGCGCCCGCGCGGATCGTGATGACCGCGGGGCGATCGTCGTATTCGCCGTCGAGCAGCGTCTGCACTTCGAGCTCACCGAGCAGCTTCTGGATGCTCGCGAGCTCCGTGTGCACGTCGGCCGCGGCCGCCTCGTCGCCCTCTTCGTTCGCGAGCTCGACCATGATCTCGATGTCGTCGAGACGGCTCTGGATGCTCGCGATCTTGGCGAGCTCGGCCTGACGGTGGCTCAGGGCACTGGTGACCTTCTGCGCCTTGTCGGGGTCGTCCCAGAGGTCGGGCGCGCCCGCCTGCTCGTTGAGGTCGGCGATCTCGGCCTCGAGCCTCTCGACGCCCACGACCGAGCGGATGTCGGCGAAGGTCGAACGGAGGGCGGCCACCTGGGCGGAGATATCGAGCTCGATCATGTCTCCGACAGCCTACCGGCACGAGGCTGGAGGGCCCGGGGCAGCGGTAGCGTGGAGGGGATGAGCACCGCCGAGCCCGAGTTCCGCTGGCGGTCGATCGCGCTGCCGGTGCTGCTGCCGACGATCCTGTTCTCGATCGGCGAGGGCGCGCTCATCCCGATCATCCCGCTCGTCGCCGACGACCTCGGCGCGACGCTCGCGATCGCCGGGTTCGTCGCCGCGCTCTTCCTGGTCGGGGAGCTCGTCGGCAACCTGCCCAGCGGGGTACTCATCGCTCGCACCGGCGAGCGGCCAGCGATGATCGGCGCGGCCGGGCTGTCGATGTTCGGCATGGGCGTCTGTCTGGGCGCGCCGAATCCGTGGGTGCTCGGGGTCGGCGTGATGATGGTTGGATTGTCGGCCGCGATCTTCGGTCTGGCTCGGCACGCGTTCCTCACGAGCTTCGTGCCGATCGCCTATCGCGCTCGCGCCCTCTCGACGCTGGGGGGAACGTTCCGCCTCGGGTTCTTTCTGGGTCCGTTTCTCACGGCCGGTGTCATCCAGCTCACCGGCGTCGCGGGCATGGCGTTCTGGATCCACTTCATCGCGTGTGCGGGGGCGGCTCTCGTGCTGATCCTGATGCCCGACCCCGCGACGAGCTTCGGTGCCGTGCGCACGGGACGCCGGGCGGCGCCCGACGGGCAGGCTCGGGTCGGGCTCTTCCGCACGGTGCACGAGAACCGCGGGGTGCTCGTGCGGCTCGGCACCGGAGCAGCACTCGTCTCGGCCCTGCGCGCGAGCCGGCAGGTGATCCTGCCGCTGTGGGCGGTGAGCATCGGTGTGAATGGCTCGACCACGGCGCTCATCATCGGGATCGCGGGGGCCGTCGACTTCGCCCTCTTCTACACCGGCGGCGCGATCATGGACCGGTTCGGACGATTCTGGGCTGTCGTGCCCTCGATGATCGGCCTGGGCCTCGGGCACCTCGTGCTCGCGGTCACCCATGACGTCACGGCGAGCCTGACGTGGTTCGTCGTCGCGGCGATGGTGCTCGCGTTGGCGAACGGGCCGGGTGCCGGCATCCTCATGACGCTCGGGGCCGACCTCGCCGACCCGGGTGATCCCGCGCCGTTCCTCGGCGCCTGGCGGTTCACGAGCGGCGTCGGCGGGGCCGGGGCGCCTCTCGTCATTGCGGGCGTGACGGCTCTCGCGTCGATCGCGGTGGCGGCAGGGGTGATGGGAGTTCTCGGCCTCATCGGGGCCGGAGTTCTGGCACGCTACACGCCACGTCGCCCGCCTCGCCTGTCCGTCGCCGCAACGGAGTAGTGTGAGCGCCGATCCCCGCGCTCGCGGGACGGAGAGGACACCATGACCGAGTCAGACGGCACCCCGTTCGCGCTCATCGGCTTCATCGTCTGGATCGTGCTGGGCCTGCTCCAGTTCATCCTGTTCATCGCTGCGCTCATCTCGATCATGAGCTCGAAGCGCTACACCGGCGGCGGCAAGTTCCTCTGGGTCGTCGTCGTGTTCTTCGCGCCGTTCTTCGGCGCGATCGGCTGGTTCGTGGGTGGGCGCACGGCGCAGATCCGCACCTCCGTCGAGTAGCACCGCTCTTTCGTGATTCCCACCGCCAACCTCGTCGCGTTCGCGCTGGTGGCGATCCCGCTCATCATCGTGCCCGGGCCGACGGTGCTGTTCGTCATCGGACGCTCGCTCTCGCTCGGCCGTGTGGGCGGCCTGCTGAGCGTCGTCGGCAATGCCATCGGCGCTCTCGTGATCGCCGTCGCGGTCGCGTTCGGGGTCGGCATCGTCATCGCGCAGTCGGTCGTGCTCTTCACGATCGTCAAGATCGCCGGCGCGCTCTACCTCGTCTGGCTTGGCATCCAGGCGATCCGCCATCGCAAGGATGCCGCCGGCGAGGCCACCGCGACCGTCGCGCCCCGAAGCACCGTGCGCCTGCTCCTGCAGGGCTTCATCGTGGGCGTGACCAACCCCAAGACGATCGTGTTCCTGATCGCGATGCTGCCCCAGTTCGTCGACTACACGGCGGGCGGCATCCCGCTGCAGATGCTCCTGCTCGGGGCGGTGTTCATCGCGCTCGCCCTGATCAGCGACGGAGCCTGGGCGCTGGCGGCCGGCTCCGCGCGCGACTGGTTCGCCCGCTCCCCCCGGCGCATCTCGACC
The DNA here is from genome assembly GCA_943372535.1 of Auritidibacter sp. Marseille-P8566. Taxonomy (GTDB): domain Bacteria; phylum Actinomycetota; class Actinomycetes; order Actinomycetales; family Microbacteriaceae; genus Rhodoglobus. Next base: position 10,926 of record CALRZA010000009.1, on the reverse strand, counting down.
CTCGGCGCCACGGGCGGTGTCGTGATGATCGGGCTTGGGGTGGGGTCGCTCTTCATCGGGCATCCGTCGAAGTAGGGGCTGGGCTCAGCCGAACACGGCCTCAGCCGAACACCGAGCGCGCCGTCGCGGTCACCTCGAGGCGCACGCCCTCGGGGAGCACGAGGGTGAGGATCGGCGGGCGCCAGTAGCCCGAGAGGGTCACCTCGGCGCTCGTTCCGTCGGGGGTGAACGCGCGCTCCAGTCGGAGGGCTTCGATGCGGGAGGGTTGGGCGGCGAGGTAGGAGGCCGCTGCCTCGGCGACGCGAGTGGAGTCGAGCGGGGCGAGCACGCCATCCGGAGTCGGGACGACGGCGGCGAGATCGTAGGCTTCGGCGCCGACGAGGGCCGCGGCATCCGCGAGGCTGAAGAGTCGGGTGCGTTCGAGGTAGAGGCTCGTCGCGGCGACCACCACGACGATCAGCACGAGGCTGAGGAATGCGAAGAACGCGGTGAGCGGGAGGATCGAGCCGGAGTCGTCGGTCGCGCGCCGCGGCATCCTGCGCCGCCTCATCCCGCGCCGCCGAACCGCGAGACCTGCTGAGTCGCGGTCGCCTGCACCGGCACCGCAAGCGGGATGTTGCCCGGCAGCACCGCGGGCAGCAGCGGCAGGGGCGCCAGAACTTCGATCGAGATCGTGACGAAGCCGCGGATGGCGAGGCAGTCGGCCGGATCCGGCGCGCACGTCACGCTGACCGTGGCGGTCTCGGCCGCGACCCCGTGGTCGTCGAGCGCGAGGGCGATCGCCCGGTCGGCTCGATCCTGCGCGGTGGCGAGGTCGGGGGCATCCGTGAACATGCGGGTGGCTTGGCGCACGGCACCCTCCGCCGCGAGCGCCGCCGACTGGATGCCCGCGAGGGCCACGACGAGATACACGAGCGGCACGAGCAGCAGCACTCCGAGACTCACGAACTCGAGGGACGCGGAGCCGTCGTCATCGCCCCGCCGCTCAGTCCAGCGTCTCGATCGCGCCACGACCCGACACCTCCAGGGCGTCCCCGATGCCGAGAAGGCCGATCACGGGCAGCGGTGCGCGCACGGTGACCTGATACGCGGGATGCCCCGCCACGTCGGTCGTCGTGATCGTCACGTCGTCGGCATAATGGCCTCCGATCGCGGTCGAGATGAGATCGCGGGTACGGGTGACCCCGTCGGACGCGCTCGTATCGGCGAGCGCCGCGAACCGCGCCCCCTCGGCGGCGGCGTCGAGCAGGGTGTTGCGCACGAGCAGGGCGAGGGCGAGCTGCAGCACGCCGAGTGTGAGCACGGTGACGAGGGCGGAGACGAGAACGAACTCCGCGACGGCTGAGCCCGCGTCATCCCGCCACCACATCGGAACCCTCACTAGAAGCCGGTGACCCGCTCGATCGCCTGCTGGAAGACCGCGCTGAGCGCGGGGCCGGCGAGCGCCCAGATGATGACGACGAGCCCGGCGGTCATGAGGGTGATGAGCACCCAGCCGGGGACGTCGCCGCGGTCGTCACGGGTGGTCTCTTCAATCGTCCGCAATCTTGATCGACAAGTCATGCGGTGGATGATCGTTCATCGTGGAGTGGTCTTGCGGAGTTCATCCACAAACCTGTGCCTGGGCGAGACTCGTGACGCGCTAGGTTGCTGCCATGAGGGCATGGATTCACAAGCATGGAAAGCTGCTGAGTCGTATCTCTCTAGCCGCAGTCGTCGGAGCCGTGGCAGCTCCACAGATCGGGCTGCTCGTTAGCATCCCGTTCGCGTTCGGTGGAGTTCCGTACCCGTCGGTGAATCCAGTACAGGTCGCCCTGACGATCAGCGCCGCCCTCGCGGTCATCGGCTTGGCAGCGGGGCTCGCAGCGTGGATCGTCCGCGCACCGGGGTACCAACTGGGCAAGACGACCGTGATAGTCCTCGGTGCGATCGTTATCCTCGTCGGAGGCATCGTGCTTACCGGCTTCGTGATGTCGGCCACCCACAGCCCGATGCGCACCTAGCCAGCACAGACCGGCACTTCCGCATCGCCGGACTACTACGTAAAGTCTGGCCCGGTGGTTATGAGGGTGACGAGTAGGGTCGTGTCATGCACGAGCAGCGGCGGTACAGCGCGATCCCCATTCAGGTGAATCTCGAGGTTGCTCAAGGGAAGTCCCCGGTGTGGTTGTTCGGCTCCATGGAGTACGAGCAGATGCTCCTGTCGTCGTCGCTTGAACAGGAGATGCGCGAGTGGGAGGCCGACTTCTACGCGCTCTGGCGCGCAGCAACACCGGAAACGATGACCGTGACCCCCGCTTGGCGAGAGTCGGCGCAGACGATTGCCAAACTCCTGGCGGATGAGTTGGGCGAGGACTTCGTCGTCATCTGCCAGGACCGGCCTACCCGGAGCGAGCATCCTGCGACGAACAGCGCCGCATCAGCGGCGATGCGAGCACGAGCGACGGAGCTGGACAGCGGCTTCGACTCCCTTCGGGATCGTGTCGCGAAAAAACCAGACTCGATCTTTGAGTGGACACCGATCCGGCCGACGGGCAGAAAGGCACGATCGAGGCCATGACGAGATACCTCATCTCCTTCCCCAGCGAAGCCATGGTGCTCACCGCCGAGGAGCTGCCGATCGTCGGGGCCGCGGCCAGCGCCGTGGTCGAGGAGGCGAAGGCTGCGGGGGTCTACGTGTTCGCCGGCGGTATCAACGAAGACGTGGACCCCGTGCTCGTCTCGGCCGACGGGACCGAGAGCGCCGAGATCTACCCCGGCTCGCGTCTGAAGGGCGGGTACACCGTGCTCGAGCTTCCCACTCGCGAGGATGCGCTCGAGTGGGCTCGACGTTTCGCCGTGGCGTGCCGCTGCGCTCAGGAGGTGCGAGAGTTCTGGGACGACGCAGCCAGCTGAGCGCTCACCCCCAGTTCGTGACCGGCAGCCCGTCGCCGTCGTGGGCCGCGCCGACGAGGATGATGATCCAGTCGATGAGCGGCCAGATGCCAAAGGTCAGCCAGCCGACGAGGAGTTTGGCCACCCCGAGGCCGACGTTGCCGAGGTAGAAGCGGTCGATGCCGAATCCACCGAGGAAGAATCCGAGAACGGATGCCACGGTGCGGCTCTTGGGCGACACCCCGGCCGGTACGACTCGCACGTACTGCACGGGGGCTCCGGCGTACGCGGGCTGGACCACCGCGAGCTGGCCCGGCGCGGCGGGCCGCGACTGGGTGTACTGCGTGCCATCCCACCAGAACTCCACCGCCGGATTGTCGGGGTGCGGGTACCAGCCGGGAGGCGCGGGGGTCGTCATGAGGAGAACCTACCCGGCGATGCGGGCCGTGACCTCGATCTCGATCTTCATCGCGGCATCCAGCAGTCCCACCTGCATCGCGGTGGCCGCGGGGCGCACGTCGCCGAACGCCTCCTGGAGGGCGGGCCAGCAGGCCTCGAACTCGCTGGCATCCGTCAGCAGGTAGTGAACCCGCACGACGTCGGCCAGGCTCGAGCCCGCCTCGGCGAGCGCGGCGGCGATGTTGCGCAGGGCCTGGGCGGCCTGCTCGGCCACGTCATCCGAGATCGTCATCGTCGCGTAGTCGTAACCGGTCGTGCCGGAGACGAACACCCAGTCGCCGTCGACGACCGCGCGGGAGTAGCCGATGCTGGCCTCGAAGGGCGAACCAGAGCTGATGAGGCGGCGTGACATGGGGCATCCTTTCGGAATGTTCAGGGGGCGGCTCGCCAGCCTAGCGGGCCGCCCGGGCCTGCCGACGCGTCAGGCGCTGTCGGCGACCTTCTCCCACATCTTGGCCATGACCCACCACTGGCCGTCGAGGAAGACGAGGTTGAGGTAGTCCTGCATGACGCCGCCGAACATCTCGAGCTGCGGCTTCACCCACGCGAGCGTCGGCGACACCTGGTCGAAGGCGAGCACCTCGTCGCGGCGCGCATTGCCGAGCTCGGCGGGCGACTGGCGGGCGGCGACCTGCTCGCGATACACCGCGTAGGGGCGCAGGCTCAGCGCGCCGCCCTGCGCGGAGTAGAGCGCGCAGCTGGGGTGGAAGACGCGGTCGAAGAGCTCCATGTTCTGAAAGTGCATGACATCGAAGTAGTCGGCGATCAGGGAGCGGATGCCGGGGTCGGCGGTCGAAAAGTCCATGATCGCCACCCTAGGGTCGGCTTCGCTCGCGTCACCGCCGAGATCCTGCCACTCATCGCGGGATTCCTGCGCGATTGCCCGAGCTCGCGCGGCGCAGCGATCTACGCTGGTGGCCATGAGTCACACGCCCGGCAGAGCCGTCGTCATCGTCTCGGGTGGGGATGCGATCTCGCCCTTCACGACCCCCGAGCGCGCCTGCACGATCGGCCTCGCCGCGGGCAACACCGACACCGCCCTGCGCGAGTACCTACTCGCCCGCGGGCACCGCGTCTTCACCTCCCCCGCCATGAACGCGCGAGGACCGGTGCGCGAGCAGCTGACCGGCTTCGGACCGTTCGGCGGGATGCCGTTCGAGCTATCGGAGTACCTGACGGTCAACTCGACGGGCGACATCGATCTGGCCGGCGAGCGGCTCGCGCGGTTTCTGACCTTCCTGCACACCGACTTCAGCGTGACTTCGGTCGACCTCGTCGCGCACTCGATGGGCGGGCTGTTCTGCCGGGCGGCGATCGGAGTGCTGCAGGGCACGGCGTCGCCGGTGCGGGTGCTCTCGCTCACGACCCTCGGCACCCCCTGGACGGGCAGCGTGGTCGGGGACTTCGGGCTCGGCGACGTCGACCTGTCGGCCGCGGCGGGGCATCCGCTGATCGAGAAGGCGATGACGGAGTTCGTGCGCCGCTCCGCCCAGCTCGAGATGGGGGCGGCGCAGGAGGTGACCGCGCGCTACCTCACCGGTGAGCGCGGCTGGAACGCACATCAGGTGGGCGTGCTCGACGACATCCCGGTGACGCTCATCGCCGGCACGATCTTCGAAGCCGACGGGCCCGAGCAGTACTGGCCGAACGACGGTCTCGTGTCACTCGCGAGCGCGACCGCCGTGGGGGTGCCGGATGCCGTGCTGCCGCACCGCCGCATCCTCACCTTCCCCAACACCCACAGCATCTTCATCTCGGATGCCGCCGGCCTCGCCGAGGAGACGGCGCTGACGTGGGACCCGGTGGTGCTCGCTGCGGTGGATGAGGCGATCGCGAGCGTCTGAGGGGGCCCCGGGATCGGGCGCCTCAGTGGGATGACCCCGCTCAGGCCGCCGGACTGCGACGCGTTCGCCGCACCCGCCGGGCGATGAAGAACACCCCGGTCACCAGCAGGAGCGCCCCGGCGGCCGCGACCCACCACGCCCACACCAGCAGGGACCCGATGTCGAGCCCGGCCGCCTGGGCCCCGCGGTAGCAGCCGATCAGGTAGGGGAACTCGAGGGTCGCCGAGTAGTGGTACATGGACACGCGCTCGCCGTCGACGTCGATCTCGCTGATGCGACCGTGGCATTCATCGAGGTCGGCGTTGGTCGGGAGACGGCCGTCGGCATCCCGTTCGACAACGATGGGGAACCCGTCGAACGCCCAACCGACGACGGTCGATGAGCCCGTCGCGGCGTCGAGGATGCAGCTCGACACATCGTGGTAGTGGTACTGGCTCGTCGCTTCGGGGTGGCCGTCGCAGGCGTCTTGCACCTCGTGGGCGGCCGCATCCCGATTCTCGGCATCCAAAGGGGCGAAGACGACCACGCCGTTTCCGAGGATGCCGACGGCAGACGGGGAGAGACAGCCCGGGGTCTGCGACACGGTCGGGTTCGCCGGCAGACTGATGGTGAGCGTCTGCTCGGCGATGGAGTTGGGATTGCGGTCATACTGGGCGGCCTCGTCGTTCGGCGCGATGGGGAACTCCCCGGTGGGGTCATCGACGGGCAGCCCCGCGGAGGTGATGATGCGTCGGTCATCGACGATCGCCTCCTCGTAGTTGGCCTCGGGCCAGAGAAGCGCTCCGTCGACCGCGATCTTGGCGGTCGAATCCCAGGTGCCGGCGTCGGCGTCGATCCACGGTCCGTCAGCGAACGCTCCCCCACCGCTGGTCAACAGGCAGGTGTAGACCCAGCCACGTTCAGCGCCGGTCGTGCTGACGAAGTCGTCTCCGATCGGCAGCGCGGTGGGGTCGACGGTGCTGTCGCTCCAGACGTTGACGATGGGGTCGTCGGACACGTCCGTCTCGTCGTGTGCGGCGGCCGACACCGCGGGCGCCGCCACGACGGCCAGGGCGAGCGGAATCGCAAGAAGTCGTCGGGTCATCGAGTCCGCCATCCGGGTTTTGTGAACAAGTGTTTGCTAAACTAGTGCCGCAGAACGGAACGCGCAAACGGAGGACCATGGGACGCCCGAGGCGAAGTGACGACCAGCGCCGCGAGCAGCGCGTCGCGCTGGTGAATTCCGCGACCCGATTGCTGACGCAACCCGCTCCCACTCGATTGCCGACCGTGCGGGCTCTCGCCGAAGCCGCCGGGATCTCGGCCGCCGGGGTGTACAGCCACTACGGCGACCTCAACGAGCTCTTCCTCGATGTGATCGAGGCACTGCATCGCGATCTCGACGCCGCCATCGCGGAGCGCCGCGACGCCGCATCGACCCCGGCCACTCGGGTGATCGCCGCAGCGAAGGCCCATGTTGAGTGGGGCATCGCCCACCCAGGCGCGTATCAGCTGCTGTTTGAAGACACCGATCGGGACGAAGCCCTCGCCTTGGGCCGGCGACCAGGAGCCGCGAAGATTCGCGACCTCGCGGTCGAGCTGGCGCGGGCGAAGGGGCGCCGGATGCCGGATGTCGCGGGTGCCGTCGACCTGAGCGCCTACCTGCACGGGGTGGTCAGCCTGCGCATCCACAAGACGAGCGTGCGGTGGCCGACCAGCGCGGGACGTCAGGTGGAACGGTTCGTCACGGGGATGCTCGCCGTTCGGTGATGGCGGGGCGGGGGGTCGGGGTTGCCTGGTCTCTTGATCGCCCGGTCTCCCGCTTGTCCGCTCTGCTCCTCCCCAGCTCTCCTCCTCCACAGGTGGTCTCTCCACAAAGATCTTCTACTCGAACATTTGTTCGAATGATGGGAGAATGGATGCATGGCCCCCACGACCTCCCCCACCACCTCGGTGGATGTCGTGCTGCGCGCCTTGATCGACCTCGGCTCCCCCTTCTCCCCGCCTCTGACCGCGTCGCTCACTGACACTGCTCTGCTCGATCAGCAGCGGATGCTGGCGGAGGTGGAGCGCCGGCTCACCGCGACGTCGGCGGCGTTGGCGGCGGAGGTGCGGCACCGCTCCCGCCCGGAGCTCGGCCACGACGGCCTCGCCGCCCGCCACGGTGCGCGCACCCCGGAGAAGCTCGTGCAAACCGTCACCGGCGCCACTAAGGGACGGGCCGCGACGTTGGTGCGGATCGGGTCGATGCTGCCGACAGCGCCGCCGGCTCCCGAGCGGTCTCCGTGGTTGGTGGATGTCGCGGCTGCCGTCTCGACGGGTGAGCTCTCGCTCGACGCCGCTGACGCGATCCGCGCCGGGCTCGGCACCCCCACCGACGAGGTGCCCTCGGATGCGTTGGCGCTCGCCGCGCGCACCCTCGTGCTTCTCGCCCCGACGATGACGGTCGAAGCGCTCGCGGTGCGGGCGCGGGAGGAGAGACTCGCCCTCGACCTCTTGCTCGTGATCGAGCGGGAGAAGGCTCTGCGCGATCGTCGCTCGCTGACGGTGCATCGCCAGCAGGACGGGATGACGCGACTGGTCGCGCTGCTCGACCCGGAGTCCGCGGCGATGGTGACCTCGGTGTTCGACGCGATCACCTCGCCACGGCGCGGCGGACCGCGGTTCGTCGACGAAGCCGCGGACGGGCGTGCGTCGGCGATCCTCGACGACCCGCGCACCACCGAGCAGATGGCACTCGATGCCTTCGTGCAGCTGATCGAGATCGGAGCGAACGTGGCGCCGACGAGCGTCATCGGCACGCAACGTCCTGCGGTCAAGCTGCTGGTCACCGATCAGGATCTGCGCGCTCGCGCGGGACTCGGCTTCATCGAGGGGCAGACGGAGCCCGTCTCGGTCGCCACGGTTGAGCGTCACGTCTGCACCGCCGGAACCGTGCCCGTGCACTTCGACGACGACGGCCAAGTAGTGAACGTCGGACGGGAGCAGCGCCTCTTCACCGCCCGCCAGCGCATCGGCCTCGCTGCCCGCGATGGCGGATGTCTCTGGATCGGCTGCGACCGACCACCCTCCTGGTGCGAAGCCCACCACACCGACCACTGGCAACGAGACCACGGCGACACGAACATCGACAAAGGCGTGCTGCTCTGCAAACACCACCACCTCGTACTCCACAACAACGGATGGGAAATCCACCGCCGCGACAGGCAGTACTGGCTCGTGCCACCAGCCGACATCGACCCCGAACGCACACCGATCGCGCTACCAAGCAAGAGCGCCGCTGTGCGCCGACTCGCCGCAACCGCCTGAGGCGCAGAGCCCAAGAGAGCACGGCGCGAAAGGGCTGAGCCCGAGAGCCTTGGGCGCGAGAGCCCTGGGCGCGGGCGCTCGGCCCGACAGGGCTGGGCGTGACCGGGCTGGGCCAGACCGGAGCCGCCGGCTGCCCAGCTGGCGCGGCCGGGCCCAATCGCATCGACGGTCCCGTCAGGGCTCGAAGCCGGTCTGAAGCACGAGCAGCCCCGGCAGGATCGCGAAGCATACGGTGACGGGCAGGATCAGGAACACCAGCGGCACGAGCATTGCGATCTCACGACGACCCGCCGCCTCGATGAAGCCGCGACGGGCCTCGTCCCGAGCATCCTGAGCCTGAGCGAGAAGGACCTCCGCCAGCGGCGTGCCGCGATCCAGAGCTCCCAGCACCTGGTCGACGCACCGACGGAGCGGCGGCAAGCCCAGCTCGCGAGCGAGCTCATCCAGCGCGGTAGCAAACGGCACCCCCGTTGCCACCGAGGCGACCGCACCGGCGAACTCGCGCGACAACTCTCCCGAGCCGACCCGGGCGACCCGTCGCACCGCATCCGTGGCCGACTCCCCCGCGCTGAGGCTCAGCGCCATCAGCTCCAGCACGACGGGCAGCTCGTCGGTCAACCGGGTCAGCCTGCGTCGGGCATCGACCACGAGCACGCGATCCCGCAGCAGCACGCCGGCCACGGCGAGCACGGGCGTCAGCACCAGTCCCGCGGTCGGCGACCCGACAGCCCCGACGACGACTCCGAGTGCGGCACCCGCGATCGCCCAGAGAAGCTGTTGAGTACGATGCGTCGCGAGCGCGTTCGGGCGTCCTGCTTGACGCAACCGGGCCGCGAGATCGTCGTCACTGCCCGACACCGCCGCGAGCAGGCGGTGCAGCGGGGAGATCAGCGGTTCGACCAGAGCTTCGAGCACGGGGATCGGGCCGGGCGACGGCGGCTCGAGGCTCTCGCGCGCACCGGCCGAGACATCCTGCAGATACGGAGCGACCCGCCGCGCCAACCGCGGCTGGCGCATGCGCGGAGCCAGGCTCACGAGACTCCAGAGCCCGAGTCCGAGAACGAGGCCCGCCGCGAGCGCGCCCGCCACCGCCGGGTTCACGCGAACCACCGCCGATCGTCGGGCAGCCGACCGACTCGCATCATGATGCGATAGGCCACGAGAGTGAGCGCGAGTCCGCCGATGACCAGCACGGCCCCCGCGGGTGAGTTGTAGGCGCCGATCGCCTCGGGTCTCGTGCCCAGCACGACGAGAACCACCCACGGTGCTGCCACCCCGAGCCGGGCCGCGTTCGTGATCCACCCCTGCCGCGCCTCGACCTCCGAGCGCAGAGCCGCCTCGCGCCGCAGCGAGACCCCCAGCGTGCGAAGCACAGTCGTCAGCTCGGAGCCGCCGATCTCGCGGGCCAACCGCACGGCCTCGGCGAGTCGATCGGCCACGGGGTCGGCAAGGCCCGCCTTGAGGTCGTCGATGCTGCCACCGAAGTCGCCGGTCGAGCGGTAGCGCGCGGCGAATCGCGCGAACGCCTCGCGAGTGGCCTCGGGGCCTTCGTTGGCGAGCGTCGCGAGGGCGTCAGGTAACGGCATCCCAGCCCTCACCGCGGAGACGAGCTGGTCGATCACGTCAGGCCAGATCGCCCGCGACCGACGACGCGCCCGCGCCGCCCGGGCCGAGATGATCCGCCACGGCAGGGCCGTCGCGACGACCCCCGTCGCGATCGCCAAGGGAACAACGGGCAAGAAGACCAAGACCGTGGATGCCGTCGCCACCCCCATCACCCCCGACACCGCGATCACGACCGCGGGCTGCATCCGTACGAGACCAGCCTGAGCGAGACGATCCGACAGGCGACGCAGCGGGGCAGCCCGAGCGGGACGAGGGTGCGTCCGCGGCCAGAGCCACGGGGATGCCAGCAGCACGAGTCCGGCCCCGAGCTGCAGGCCGAGGAGTACCGCCTGCAGGGGGGTCACGATCCCTCGCTCGAGCGGGCTGGAGGAGGGACCGGTGAGGGACCCAGCACGATCGCGGGGTCGAGGCCGGCGCGCTCGAAGCCCGCGAGGCGGGGCGGATGGTGGCCCGTGGCGGCAAGGACCCCGGCACCGAGGGGCATTCCACCGGGCGTCGTGCTCAGCTCGCCCGGGGTCATCGCATCGGGCGTCGTGCGCGGAGAACCCGTACGCACATCGAACAGCGTCACCGCCTCGGGAACACCCTCGATCACGCGCCCGGTCGGCGCGATGATCTCGACGACGCGCCGCCGCCCCGAGCGCTCGAGGCGGCAGTGCACGACGAGGTCGATCGTCGAGGCAACGGTCGGTACGACGAAGGCGGCGTCAATGTTGCGACCCGCGAGCAAGGGCAGCGTGGCGAGCTTGGTGAGGGCATCCCGCGCACTGTTGGCATGGATGCTCGATGCCCCGGGCAGTCCGCTGTTGAGAGCGATGAGCAGATCGAGCGCCTC